>BBFD01000331.1 GCA_001313065.1 Silvimonas sp. JCM 19000 | reverse complement strand
TGGAGCCGGTTGCACCGCCTCATCGGCTTCGCTGACGCCTCGGACGGTGTGCCGGTTTCGCTCCAGGCGCGGACCAGTCCGTCGAGTTTTTCGTTCAGCGAGGACGGGTCGCCACCAAAATTGATCAACACGCGTTCCAGCGCATCTTGCTTGCGCGCGGCGGTGTAATTGGGATTGCGCAAATCCCACTGCTTGACCAGATCGCGGATCAGCTCGGCCCAGCCCCGCGCCAGTTGCGTCTGGCCGCCTTGCAGCTCGACACAGCGGATGGCCAGCTCGGTGACTTTCTCCCAGTTGCTGGCGCGGATGCAGCGGCGCAACTGGTCGAGCGAACGGGACAGTTCGGGGGATTGGCGCGGCAAGGCCGATAGCGTGTCTTCCAGCTGTTTGGCCAGCGGCGGAATGCGCTCTTCTTCGGGCGTGCCGGCGATGCCGTGGTAAATCTCTTCGTAATGATCAGGAGTGGGCGGAATGCGCCGCACCGCCAGCTGCTTGAAGGTTTCGCGCGCGACATCGGTCGGATTGATCAACTTGCGCATAGCTATAGGCTTCCTTGGGCAGTGCCGGTGTTCTGATAAAACAGAGAGTGATTATAGAGAGAAGGGCGGGCAAATGCCGCTGCCAACGGGCTGTTTTTTTTCGGCCGCACAGGCGCTGTGTTGCATGTACGCATCGCGATACAAAGGCGCCGGGCATAAAAAAAACGGGAAGCCTGAGCTTCCCGTTTTTTTTATGGGAGTGATGCAGCGGTTGTAAACAACCGCCGGGTGAGCTTAGTGCTCGCCAACCACAACCACTTTTACGTCGACGGTTACGTCGTGGTGCAAACCCAGCACCAGATCGTATTCGCCCACAGCCTTCAGGGCGCCTTCCGGCAGACGGACTTCGTTCTTGCTCACTTCGTGACCTGCTGCGGTAAACGCATCAGCGATGTCAGCGGTGCCAACCGAACCAAACAGACGGCCATCCACACCAGCCTTCTGGCTGATGGTGACAGAAACGCCGTTCAGCTTTTCTGCACGGGACTGTGCACCCGCCAGGATTTCAGCTTGACGCTTTTCCAGTTCGGCGCGACGAGCTTCAAACTCTTGCAGGTTAGCGTCGGTAGCGCGCTTGGCTTTGCCTTGGGGGATCAGGAAGTTACGGGCGAAGCCGTCCTTCACTTTAACAACATCACCCAGACCGCCCAGGTTGCCTACTTTTTTCGAGAAGAATAATTTGCATGTTATATGTTCCCCGACTTAGTGCAGGTCGGTGTACGGCAGCAGAGCCAGGAAGCGCGCGCGCTTGATGGCAGCCGACAGTTGACGTTGGTACTTGGCCTTGGTGCCGGTGATACGGGCCGGGATGATCTTGCCGTTTTCAGCGATGAAATCTTTCAGGAGCGCGGTGTCCTTGTAGTCGATTTCTTTGATGCCTTCAGCGGTAAAGCGGCAGAATTTCTTCCGCTTGAAAAGATTACGAGACATGGATAGATCCTTTAATTCAACAATTCGTACTGTTCGATGTGCAGTACCAGGCGGCTACGTTGTTTTTTGTCCGGCACTGGCGAGAAACCCGCCAATCTGTAGTGCCTGACCGATTGCAACCTGCTCAACAAACCGTTTGGCCAGTGGGCCGGTAATCTTGGCCACTGCTTCCAGGGTAACGCGTCGGGCCATGCCGTTTTGCTGTTGTTCCGATTCGTGCAGCAAAGTCACTTCAAGAATCGGGATGCCAGCGGGGGTTAGCCTTAGCGCTTGTTTTTTTCAAGCAATGTTGCAGTCAACGTGACCTGGTTACTGATCGTCACTGGTTTAGTGCTTGCGCTTTGCAGCTTAAGCAGCCTGGCCTTCTTGCGAAGCCGGGGTCAGCGAGCGGGACTTTTCTTCCTTCATCATCGGGGAAGCTTCGGTCACAGCGTGTTCCATCTTGGTGGTCAGATGGCGCAGTACGGCGTCGTTGAACTTGAAGGCGTGCTCGAGTTCGTCCAGGGTTTCCTGGCCGATCTCTACGTTCAGCAGAACGTAGTGAGCCTTGTGGATTTTCTGGATCGGGTAAGCCAGTTGACGGCGGCCCCAGTCTTCCAGGCGGTGGATCGTGCCGTTGCCCGTAGCGATCAGGGACTTGTAACGGTCGATCATGGCGGGCACTTGCTCGCTCTGATCGGGGTGCACGATAAATACGATTTCATAATGTCGCATGTGCTCTCCTTACGGATTGGTTCAGCCTGCCGCGTGCGACGACGGTCAGACAAGGGGTGAATCGGCGATTATAGCCAGTTTCGCGATTGCACGGCAACCGCGAAAACAATCAGGCAAATAGTCGTCTGCGCGATCAGCGCTCGATCTGGTCAAACTTGCCGTTTACGCCAGCCCAGGTTTCGTGATCGTCCATCGGGTCTTTTTTTCTCGACGATGGCAGGCCACACCTGCGACATTTCGGCGTTCAGGGCAATGTATTGCTGCATATCGCCCGGCACGTCGTCTTCTGCATAAATGGCCTCAACCGGGCATTCAGCCACGCACAAAGTGCAATCAATGCACTCGTCCGGATCAATAACCAGAAAATTAGGGCCTTCGCGGAAGCAATCCACCGGGCAAACGTCAACGCAGTCGGTGTACTTGCATTTAACACAGGCGTCGGTGACAACGTAGGTCATGATTAGTCCTTGTCTGGAGTCGGGATGCGAGCAGCGCCTGAGGCCTGCTCTGTATAAAATGGGCCGGTTAGCCGGGCATTTTAGCGTAAAGCCTGGCTGCCCTGAAGCAATTACATGGTGTGCGCGCCCCCAATGAAGCGCGGTTTTGCATATATCCCATATTGATATGTCCGATAACGTCCCGTCTTTTCCGGTTCTATCGCCGGCGCGGCCCGCTGCGTATTGCGGCCGCTTTGCCCCCAGTCCGACCGGCGATCTTCATCAAGCTCGCTGATTGCGGCGGTGGCCAGCTATCTGGATGCGCGCGCCCACGCTGGACGCTGGTTGGTTCGTATGGAGGACCTCGATGTCAGGCGCTGCGTGCCGGGTGCGGCCGATCGCATTCTGCGTTTGCTGGAGGCGTGGGGTTTTGAATGGGATGGTGCGGTCATCTATCAAAACAGCCCGGAGCGGCAGCAGCGATATGCCGAGGTGCTACAAAGCTTGCGCGAAGCTGACATGGTTTATCCCTGTGGCTGTTCGCGCAAAGAAATTGCCGAGGTGGCGCATGCCGGCATTGATGGCCCGGTTTATCCCGGCACTTGTCGGCACGGTTTGGCGCCGGGGCGTGAACCGCGCGCCTGGCGGATACGAACGGTAGATACGCCGCTGCGATTTATTGATTTAATTCAGGGTGCGCAAAGCGCTAGCCTTGCCAAAGAGGTGGGCGATTTTGTGTTGCGGCGTGCCGACGGTTTGTTTGCATATCAATTGGCGGTGGTGGTGGATGATCAAGATCAGGGTGTGACGCATATCGTGCGCGGCGCTGATCTGCTTGATTCGACCCCCCGTCAGAATTATTTGCGGCAATTGCTGCATTATCGGCTTCCGGAATATGCGCATATTCCGGTGCTAGCCAATGCGGCGGGCGAAAAAAAATTAAGCAAACAAACCCGCGCAGCCGCATTACAAAAAAGCAGATGCAGTCGCGGCCATCTGGTCGGCATTGTCGTTTTTTAGGGCAACAGCCGCCGGCGGAGTTAGCGCAAGGGGCGTTAATGCCGCTGTGGGATTGGGCGCGTCAGCACTGGCAACTGAGCCGGATTGCACGGCAACGCAGTATCAGTAGTTAAAAAAAACAGGGGTAATCGGTATTCATTCTGTTGTATTGATTGAATGGAATGGATATTTGATTTGACAATGACAATTGAATTGGCGATTTTTTTGCAATTCTGACCGGGTCAGGATTGCCGGTGGCAAGCGCCTTGCGGGGCTTTGCTGCCGGGTGTTATGTTCTCGTCCCTGATTGGGATGCGGCGTGATCGCAACGTGTCTTAAGCAATAAAAGCAACGGGGGGAAGCTGTGCCTATCAAAACTGGAGTCAAAGCCTGCGTACTGGCGCTGATGATTGCGGCGCCATGGGGAGCCGAAGCAGCCGGGTTGGGACGTTTAAATGTCTTGTCCGGGCTGGGGCAACCGTTCCGCGGCGAAATCGACCTGGTTTCCGTGCAGCCGGAAGAAGCCGATTCGCTGGTAGTCAGTCTGGCGCCGCCAGAGGCTTTCAGCGCGGCGCAAGTGCTTATCCCACGGGGGGTCTGGGCTTGCGCTTTCAGATCGACAAGCGCCCCAATGGTCAGTACTACGTGGTGGTCAATTCCGCGCAAGTCATCAGCGAACCCGTGCTTGATCTGGTCGTAGACTGAATTGGGCATCGGGCCGCATTCAACGCACCTATACCGCTTTGATTGATCCGGTTGGCTACAACAACGCCAATACCGGTAATGGCAATGGCGGTCTTGCGGCTAATAATTTCAGTGGCACCCGCACGGTGGGTCGTCCGATTGCACCGGCCAGTCCGGCCGTAAGCAGCCGCGCCAGCCGTCGCCG
>BBFD01000330.1 GCA_001313065.1 Silvimonas sp. JCM 19000 | reverse complement strand
CCGCCTTTGCCTTCACCGCCGGGGCTGCCGCCGCCCATGCCAAAGCCGTTTTGCTCGGTATGGCTGGCAATCACCGCATCGGGCGCGATGCCGGCTTCTACCAGTTCAGCATCGGCGTCAGCAGATCGACCTGATTCGGGCCTTCGCCATTGCCGCAGTGATACATGCCGGGGAAAAGATAAAAAAAACGCGAAAACTCGTCCGTGGTCGCCTTGCCCAGTTGCTGCTGCAGCGCCGTGTAATACGCAATGCTGTTCAGCGGCGAGATATGCGGATCGGCCCAGCCATGCCACAAGATCAAACGGCCGCCGGCTTTGACAAAGGCGGACAGATCGGGATTGGTGGCGTCATACAACGGATGGCGCGCGCGCAGGCGATCAAACGTTGCCTGGGTAAATTGCAGATCGGCCAGCTGCTTGAGCGGCTGATCGGTAAACGCCAGATGCTGCAGCACTTGCATCGACACCATTGCACTCATGGTGCCTTCATCCTGCGACTGCGGCACATACACGCCAGCCCAGGCCAGCTCCGAGCCGAAGGTGGGCTGGCCCGCCGTCAAACGCACGCCAGTTTTGGCATCACGCGGACCCGCGTAGAACTTGCGCACCACGCCGACTTCTGCGGCGGTTAGACACGCGCTTTTGTCGGTCGCGGCGACCGGGCACTGTATGGTGGCCGGGTCAAAGTGGCAGGCCAGCGGATTGCTGATCAGGCCATCGGCCTGGCCATCCAGCTTGTCGCAGGCCTTGAGTACGGCCTGATGCAGGATGGGCAAACGCGCAGCAATCAAAATGGATTTACCGTCAGCGTCGGTATTGGCGCGCGCCTGCCACGCGTGATAAATCGCGTTTTGCGTCAGAAAGTTGAGCGCGGGCGCACCGGCCAGAATGCCGTTGAAATCGTCGGGATAACGCTGCGCTTCCATCAAGGCTTCGCGGCCGCCATCAGAACAACCGTCAAAATAGGCATAGGCCTCTTGCTGGCCATAAAAGCGGCGCAACAGCGCCTTGCCGGTGAGCGCGGTCAAATGCTGCGCCCGATAGGCAAAGTCAGCGCGCTTTTGCGGGTCATCGCCAAAGCTGGCGTCGTTGCCGCTGTGGCCATATCCGTGGATGCCGTAACAAAACCACCGGTCTGAAACGGCACGCAACCCTGCGCCACACTGGCCGGGCCGCCGATATTGCCGCACAAGCCGCCACAACCCAGTTGCAGATAACGCTGGGTCCAGCTTTGCGTGGGCAGATCAATCTCAAACTTGATCGAGGGCGCCAGGACGCCTTCGACCTTGCATACCTGCACGTTCTGGCGTGAGGTTTGCGTGCTGGCTGCGGTGATGCGACTACCGGCACCGCCGATGGTGGTCAGATCAAATGCGGCCAGATCGGAACAACTGCGCTGCGCTTTGACCGTGCGCAAAACCGGCGCAGCAGGCGCGGTGTTGGCCGGGCCGGGGCCATTGGGGCCAGCACCGTCTGCCGTGGGCGGCAAGGGCGGCGGGGCGGAAGGTTCAGCGTGCGCGCTGAATGCGCCGCACAAAGTAAGCGCCAGCGCCTGGCTGCACACAGCAAGCCAGCGCCGCAGGGTAGGCCGGTTAACGGTCATGACGGTTCTTCTTCGGGTATGGAGGACGTGATGCGTTCAGCATAGCGGGCGGCGGCAATGCCGGTCTTGCCGCAAGTGAAACGCCACGTAGCGGTATACCCCAGCGGCGACCGGGCTGATACACGGCGTGACAAGCGCGCGGAGCGAGCTCATCCCGGGGCACGGCGTCAGTGGCCCGGCCTTGCCCCCGCACCTTGAAAAAAATCTGGCATATGAACTTGACTTCATGTCACGTGTAAAATATTGTTTACATATGACAAGCGAAACCCAAGCCCTTTCTGGCGATGCCTTGCTGGCCCAGGTGGCCGCGCTCGATAACCCGCATCGGCTGCGCATCGTGGCCATGCTGGCGAGCGGCGGCCGCAATTACGTCAGCCAGCTGGCCAGAGAACTCGGCATCAGCCGGCCCCTGCTGCATCTGCATTTGCAGAAGCTGGAGGCCGCCGGGCTTGTCAGCAGCCAGCTTGAGCTTTCGCAAGATGGCAAAGCGCTCAATTACTTTGCAGTGACTGATTTCAAGCTTGAGCTGAGCCCGGCGCTGATCGTCGCGGCAGTCCAGACGCTCTCAACCCCTGATTGACCTGAGGCCCCCGATGTCCGAGAACATGATCTTCGCCGCGTTTTTCTTTCCGGCCCTGGCGTTTGTACTGATTTTTGCGATGCGCTATCTCAGCGCCATCATCCAGACCCGCTTGCGCGCTCGGCATGACGAGGCCTACCGCGAGTTGGCCCATAGCGCCACCGCCGCCCAGGCCGAGGCCAGCCGCCAGATCGCCGCTTTGCACAGCACACTCAGCCGCATTGAAACGCGGCTGGGCTCGGTCGAAAAAAATCCTGAAAGAGGTGGAATGATGAGCACGCTGACCCGCATTGAAGCAAGCGCTCTCGCTGGCCCGGCTGAGGTCTCGCTATTACGTCTGTACGCCCTGCGTGCTATGTATTTGTTTATTACGCTGGGCCTGGGCGCGGTGGTCTGGCCCGGCGTCTTGCGCGCTGGCCAACACTGGGAATTGATGGAAGGCACGGTGCGTGCATGTTGGCGGCGTTTTCGCTGCTGTGCCTGCTGGGCTTGCGCTATCCGCTGCAAATGCTGCCGGTATTGCTGTGGGAAGTGCTCTGGAAAACCCTGTGGCTGGCACGCGTGCCCTTGCCGCAATGGCTGGCTGGCCAGCTTGATCCCGGCATCGTGGCATCGGTGTTTGCCTGCTCGATGGTGCTGCTGGTTTACCTGGCCGTGCTTGGGGCTATGTCTATCAGGCCTTTGTGCGGACGCCGGGTGCACGCTGGCGCTAAGGCGAACGCGGCGCCCAAAAAAAACAAAGCGGCGAGCTTTACCGGCTCGCCGCTTTGCTTTTTTACCAGACCGGCTGCGTTTGATCAGGCGGCTTCTTTCAAAGACGCCATATCAATCACAAAACGGTATTTGACGTCGCTCTTGAGCATGCGCTCGTAGGCATCGTTAATGTCTTGCATCCGGATCATTTCGATATCCGAAGTAATGCCGTGTTCGCCGCAGAAATCGAGCATCTCTTGCGTGGCTTTGATGCCGCCAATCAAGGAACCCGCCAGCGCCTTGCGCCCCATCACCATCGGCATGGTATTGAGCGGCGGCTCCAGATCGCCAAGGAAACCGACCAGCGCAATGGTGCCGCCTGCGGCCAGCGTCGGCACATAGGGGTTCAGATCGTGGGCATAGGGCACGGTGTCGACGATCAACTCGAAGCTGCTGGCAACCGCGGCCATCTGTTTTTCGTCGGTCGAAACCACCACATGCGCCGCGCCCAGGCGTTGCGCATCGGCCTCTTTGCCGGGCGAACGGGTAAACAACGTCACTTCGGCGCCCATGGCTTTGGCCAGCTTGATCGCCATATGGCCCAGGCCGCCCAGGCCAACCACGGCCACTTTGCTACCGGCCTTGACGCCCCAGTTTTTCAGCGGCGACCAGGTGGTGATGCCCGCACACAGCAGCGGCGCAGCGCCTTTGAGGTCGAGGCCGTCCGGCATACGCAACACAAAGTGTTCTTTCACCACCACGTTGTCGGAGTACCCACCCTGGGTCATGCTGCCGTCGATGCGATCGGGGGCGCCATAAGTCATGGTGAACATCTCGGCGCAATGCTGTTCTTCGCCGCTGTTGCAAGACGCGCAATGGCCGCAGGAATCAACCATGCAACCGACGCCCACATGGTCGCCCACCTTGAAGTTTTTAACGTCCGAACCGACGGCGGTCACGCGGCCGACGATTTCGTGGCCCGGCACCACCGGATAGCTGCTCCAGCCCCAGTCATTGCGGGCGGTGTGCAAATCGGAATGGCAGACGCCGCAATACAGGATCTCGATCGAGACATCGTCATTGCGCGGCGTGCGGCGGTTAAAGCGGAAAGGGCCCAGCGGCGTGGTGGCCGAGGTGGCGGCGTAGGCGCGTGTGTTGGTGGTCATGATATTTGCTCCGGGTAAACCTGCTGAATGGAGAAAAGCACAGATAAAACGGGGATGCGGCGAACGACGCTTGTGGCTTTTGCTTTGCTGCGCGCCGCGGCATCCGGTGCTGACCCGCACTTTAGGCATATCGCTATCACGCGGCTAGCGCATTTGGCCTTGAATCAGTAGCAAGTATTTATTGATAATGGCCGCTTGCCCTTTATGCCGGAGCCAATATGGCGATCAACGAAATGCGCGCCATCGCCACCTTTGCCAAAGCGGTGGAACTGGGCAGCTTGCGTAAAGCCGCCGTGGCCCAAGGCATGACGCCGCAAGCCGCCAGCCAGGCGTTGGCGCAACTGGAACAGCATCTGGCGTGCGCTTGCTCCACCGCACCACACGCCAGATCGCGCTCACGGACGAAGGCCAGCAATTTCTGGAAGCCGCGCAGCCGGCGCTGGCGGCGTTGGACCGGGCGCTGGAACGCGTGCGCGCCGCCAAGGG
>BBFD01000329.1 GCA_001313065.1 Silvimonas sp. JCM 19000 | reverse complement strand
CCGGTTACGGTGTTGCCGCGACAGCGGGTGCGGCGGCAACCGTGGTGGGCGGTGCGATTGCCGCGGTGGGCAGTGGCGTGTCCGCCATCGGTAACGGCATCAGCCATCTGGGCAGCACTATCAACACCTACGTGTGATGGCGGCGGGCCCGGTCAGGCAATCACTGCGTGGCGCAATGCCAGGCGGTCGGCGCGGGCGCTGTCCCGCGTGCTAAAACGAAAGCACCGCGCGCTGGCGCATTCCCCTCTAAGGCCCCGCAATGGCACTGCGTATCTGGAGCGATGAATTCCAGGAAGGCGGTTTTCTCTCCACCGCCCATGAAGCCGATTCGCATGGCGGCACCGGTCAGAACCAATCGCCCGCCTTGTTCTGGGACGGCATTCCGGCTGGCACAAAAAGCCTGGCGCTGACCGTCTATGACCCGACGCGCCTACGGGCAGCGGCTTCTGGCATTGGGTGGTCATCAATCTGCCGCCCACGTTGATGTCATTGCCACACAACGCCGGCGCGGCGCAGGGCGGTGCATTGCCGCCGGGCGCCGTGCAAATGCATAACGATTACGGCCCGCAAGGCTTTGGCGGTACGGCCCCGCCCAAGGGCGACGATCCGCATCGCTATATTTTCAGCATCCACGCGTTGAGTACCGACGCCTTGCCGCTGCAGGCCTCGGCCACCAACGCCGTGGCACGCTTTATGGCGTTTGCGCATTTGATCGAATCCGCCTCGATCACGGGCTATTACCAGATCAAATAAGCCTTGCGCCAGGATGGCGGCGCGGGCGCGGCTCTGCAGGATGGAGCGCTCCGCATCCGCAGCGAGCTGTATCCATGAACATCAGTTGGCTCTACCTGGCCGTTGCATCGTGGCCGAAGTGACCGCCACCTCCGCGCTCAAGGCCTCGGCCGGTTTCAGCCGCTTGTTGCCTTCGCTGGTGGTGGTCATCGGTTATGCGCTGGCGATCTTTTTGCTGTCGCAAACGCTCAAGACCATCCCGGTGGGCATTGCCTATGCCATCTGGTGTGGCGTCGGCATCGTGCTGGTGGCGCTGGTGGGCGCGCTGGTTTACCAGCAGCGGCTGGACTGGCCGGCCCTGTTGGGCATGGCGCTGATTATTGCCGGCGTGCTGGTCATGCAATTGTTTTCGCGCAGCACCTTGCATTAGCGCTTCATCCCGGCGGCACAAAAAAAGCGCCATGACGGGGCATGGCGCTTCGGCGTGGGGGCGGGCGGCTTATTGCGCCAGCTTGCTGCTTTCGCAACCGGTGCTGCTGCATTCGCGTGAACGTTCTTTCAGAAAATCGACGCTTCCTGCGTCATGGTTACAGCGCAGTCCAGGTTTACAAAATAGCCGCTGCTGTCCTCGCGGCTGCATTTGGCATCGCGGTCTTTAATCCACGCCAGTTGCGAGGTTTTGAGCGTGGCTTGTTGCTCGGCAGTCAGCTGTTTACGCAGATCGCCAAACGCCTGGTTGAGCGTCTTGTCGGTTTGCGAGAACAAGTTGCCCGCACAGTAAACCTGGTCGAAGGCATTACGCGGTTTGGCGCAGCCAGCGGCCTGGGCGCCCGCAGCCAGCGCGAAGGTAGCGACGGCCAGCGTCAGCAGAGTTTTTTTTGATCATGAACGCACCTGAAATAAGTTGAACACTGTCGGCCTTCAAACAGTGGGCCACAGCTTAACCCGACCCGTGCGCCCCCACCGTTGGCGGCCGATCAGAGCGCGGCTTTTGATGCCAAATGCATACAGTGCCGGTGAGGGCCGCATCGGGGTCTTGACCCAGCCTATGCCGCCAGCTCGCGGATGGTTTGCGCCATCAGCGCATTGACCGCAAAGTGGCGTTCCAGCCATGCCAGCGTGGCCAGTGCGCTGGCGGGCGTGGCGTTGTAGCCTTGCATCAGCGGTGGCAGTTCGGCTCGATGGCGGGGTAGCGCGCTTCAAAGCGGCGTTCATGCGCGTAGATATCGCGCAAGGCGGCGCTGGCGGTGTTGCGCCGCGCGGCCAGTTGCATGACGCGATTAACCGCATCCACCTGAACAAAGCGAAAGCCCGACATTTTTTCGCCGCGTCGATAGCGGCACAGCCCCACATACAGATTGCCCAGCGCCTCACTGACCAGCCAGGCGTCGTCGCGCGGCACTTCGGCTCGGGCAAGCGGGTGGGGTTGACGATGGCCGGGTCGATCTCGGGCACAGCCCACACCATGCGGCCGGGCGAGTAATAAATCTGCGGCAGTTCTTCCAGTTCAAACACGGCAAATTCGCAAAAGATGCCGTCGTCGAACATCGCCTTATGCCCATCCACCGTGTTCTGAAACTGAAACGCCAAGGGGCGGATCTGGCTCAGCCAATCCAGATTGGCGATCAGCTCGGCTTTGCGGCCCGGTTGCGAAATCACAAAAAAAATCCAGATCGGACCATTGATCGATGCGGCTGGTTTCCACGCCCACCGAGCCCAGCCCGAACAGCGCGCGCGCTTTAGCGCTGGCGGCCAGCGACTGGCCAATCTCTTCTAATCGTTGCAGGAGTTGTTCTGCTGTTTTACCCACTGTGTCGTCCCCTCGAAATCCATTCATCCAAAGCGGTTTGAATGGCGTGCTTGCTAGCATAGACGAGGTTGGTAAAAAATGCAATTCGGGCGGTTTAAACCAAGCCGGTGACGTCACTTGCGCGTCAGTACCAGGGCTTTGGCGACGACGGATTCATAGGTGGTCAGCATTTGATCGGCGCCGATGGGGGCGGTCTGGGGTTGCGGTATGGATTCGAATGGATTGGGGATAAACACCGCCCACAGTTCGGCATCGGGCCATTGCCGCGCCGCATGGGCCATCAACGCTTCGAGCTTGTCGCGATGCAGTTCGGGCTGCATGGTCACAAAACATAGCAAGCCGACCTGGCCTGGTGCCAGCTCGTGCGCCAGATCCAGTTCATCCAGCGCCAGATGACGGCTGTCCATGTTCTGCATGCGCATGATGCGGACCAGGATTTCGGTGGCGATTTCGTCGACCACGCTGCCCAGGCCCACCGCCAGGATCAGTTTGTCGCCGGCCAGCAATTGCCCGCGCTGCGCCAGCTTGCGGCTTTCGCGCTCGCGTTGTTCGCGCAACTGGCGGCCGACGTTTACACCTTCGATCACCGAATAGCCCGCCACCTTGTGCCAGAATTTGGGCGTCTCGGTCAGTGCCTGTACCACCGCGCTCATGGCCGAGCCGACCTTGATCTGTTCGGTGCGGGTAATGGCGCGATCCGCAAAATCCATGCGCGCCAGATGCAGCGCCGGCAGCAACACCGCATCGCAATACGCAGCCGGCGACTTGCGTTTTACATAGCTGCGCGCGCCCTGGATGATTTCTTGCGAATCGCCCGAGAGCGAACGCTGATAGAAGTTCTCCGGCAAGGTCAGCGCCGGCACTTCACCGAGCAAGACCTCCAGGATATGCAGCGGCTGGATATAACGGCCCGCCACTACCAGGCACAAGGTGAGCGGGGTGGACAACACCAGACCAACCGGCCCCCAGATCCAGCCCCAGAAGATGGCGGCGATGACCACGGCCAGCGGCGACAGGCCGGTGGTATGGCCATACAGCTTGGGCTCAACCAGTTGCGACACCACCACTTCGATTGCGCCAAACAGGATCACGGTCATGATGGCCATGGTCCAGGTCGGGCTAATGGCGGCGGCCAGCAAGGTGGCAAACAGCGCGGCGATCCACAGCCCGACATAGGGCACAAAGCGCATGATCGCGGCCATCGATCCCCACAAAAAAAATGCATGCGGCAAGCCGATCAAGGCCAGGCCCAGCCCGGCCAGTACGCCCACGCCGCCATTGACGGCAAACTGCGACAAAAAAAGAAACGCGACAAGCGCTCGCCCGCGTCATTGACCGCCAGCGTGGTGGCGCGTAAATCATTGCGCCCGATCACCGAGATCAGGCGGTCGCGCAGGGCTTCGTGTTCCAGCAGCACAAAGATCAGCACCACAAACACGATGCCCATGGTGCCGAGCGGCCCGCCTATGCCGCTGGCAAAGCGGCTCAGTATCTGGATCGGGCGGGCAGGCGGTTGATGCACTTCTACCTGCAAGCGGCCGTTGCCCGGTGTCACGATACTCGTGCTGGGTGAGGGCGCGCTGGACGGCTCATCGCTGAGCCAGCGGAACACCCGGTTGGCGGGCCCGGCCACACTGTCGAGCTTACCCACGGTTAACTGATCCAGCGCGGCCAGTTTGTCGCGCACCGTGGCTTCATATTGCGGCAGGCTGCTGCCCATCCTTACCACCTGGGCGCCGATCACCAGCCCGACCACGCCAACGCCCAGCATCAGCACCAGCACCGCCGCCACCACCGATGAGGTATGCCCAAAGCCGACGCGGCGGTTGGCGCGCACCAGCGGTGCAATCAGCAGGCTGAGCATGATGGCCAGCGTGATCGGAATCAGCACTTCGCGGCCAAAATACAGCAGCGCCAACATCGCGGCGGCGCCGGTCATATTGGACAGTTGCAGCGCGGTTTCGGGGGGAACAAGTCTGGATTTGAGCACGGCGGGTTCCGGTAGCGACGGGCGAGTCAGGG
>BBFD01000328.1 GCA_001313065.1 Silvimonas sp. JCM 19000 | reverse complement strand
CACGCGGTATGAAACACAAAGTTCTCGCCCGGTGACAGCGCCATCACCAGCGCGCCACCAGCACGCCCAGGGCAACCCGGGCCGGCATGCGATAGCCGCACAGCGCGCCCCATTCCCATGCGCCCAATCCGGTAACGACGGCGGCGAACATGGCCCAGCCCGGCGCACCCAGCAAAAACAAGGCGGCCAACACCAAAGGAATGAGGATCAGCGCGGTAATGACTCGGGTAATCAGCATGTCAGGGCGTTACGCTTTGCAGTTGTTCGCTGATGCGGCCAAAACGCCGCTCGCGGCCGCGATACCAGTCGATAGCGGCTTCAATGGCGGCCTGATCAAAGTCCGGCCACAGCATGTCGGTGAAATACAGTTCGGTATAGGCCAGGTGCCACAGCAAAAAAAAGTTGCTGATGCGGCGCTCGCCACCGGTGCGGATAAACAGATCCGGCTCCGGCGCATAGGCCATTGCAAAATAAGGCGCCATATCGGCTTCGGTAAAACGGGTGGCCAGATCAGGGCGATCCGCCAGCAAGCGATGCGTGGCTTGCAACACGTCCCAACGCCCGCCGTAATCGGCGGCAATCGACAGCGTTACCCCGCTGTTGCCCGCAGTGCGTTGCTCTGCGGCTTCGATCATGGTGACCAGTTCGGCCGAAAAAATGCGTACGGTCGCCCACAATCTTCAAGCGGATGCCGTTCTCGTGCATGCGGTCGATTTCGGACTGCAACACACGCAAGAACAGCCCCATCAAGAACGAGACTTCATCGGCCGGGCGGCGCCAGTTTTCGCTGCTGAAGGCAAACACGGTCAGATATTTGACGCCCAGCGTATCGCACGCCTTGACGGCGCGGCGCAATGCTTCCACGCCTTTTTTTGTGACCGAATACACGCGGCATCAGCCGCTGTTTGGCCCAGCGCCCATTGCCGTCCATGATGACGGCGATGTGCTCAGGCACAGCGGCGATCTCTTGTGGCGTCTCTACCGTTGAACTGCGAAAAAATGCCCAACCCGCACCTCTGAACAAACTTCAAGTTTTGATACAAAACGGCGGCCACCATTGCTGGGGGCCGCCGCTGCGGTGGCCGTGATCAGACGGTCAGCAACTCTTTTTTTCTTTCTCAGCCAGCGCCTTGTCGATTTCGGCGATAAAGCGGTCGGTCAGTTTTTTTGCACTTCATCCTGGCCACGACGCTCGTCGTCTTCCGAAATCTCTTTGTCCTTGAGCAGGTTTTTTCAGGTCGTTGTTGGCATCGCGACGGATATTACGCGTGGACACGCGCGCGCCTTCAGCTTCGGTGCGCACTACCTTGATCAGGTCTTTGCGGCGTTCTTCGGTCAGCATCGGCATCGGCACGCGAATCTGGTCACCGTTGGTGGCCGGGTTCAGGCCGAGGTCGGAATCGCGAATGGCCTTTTCGACCTTGCTGATCATGTTCTTTTCGTACGGTTGCACGCTGATGGTGCGGGCGTCGGCCAGCGAAATATTGGCGACCTGGTTTACCGGCACCGGCGAACCGTAGTAATCGACCTGGATATGGTCGAGCAGGCCGGTGTGTGCGCGGCCGGTACGTACCTTCATCAGATCGGTCTTCAACGCTTCGAGCGTCTTCTGCATTCTGGTTTCGGTATCTTTTTTTGATCTCGGGGATCATGACTAAGCCTCTTTAAAGCGAAGGTCGGCCCCTTGCAAGGCGCCGACTGTCAAAACGGTAAGGTAATGCCAGAGAAGCTCAGCAGTGTACCAGCGTACCCTCGTCTTCCCCAAGTACCACGCGCTTGAGTGCGCCGGCCTTGAAGATACTGAACACGCTGATATTCATCTTCTGGTCACGACACAAGGCAAACGCGGTCGCGTCCATCACCTTCAGGTTACGGCTGATGGCTTCGTCAAAGGTGACGGTGTGATAGCGCACGGCATCCGGATTCTTCTTGGGGTCGTCGGTGTATACGCCATCGACCTTGGTCGCCTTCAGCACGATATCGGCGCCGACTTCCATGCCACGCAACGCGGCAGCGGTGTCGGTGGTAAAGAACGGGTTACCGGTACCGGCACCAAAGATCACGACCTTGTTTTCTTCCAGATAACGGATGCTTTGCCGCGAATGTAGGGCTCAGCCACTTGCTGGATGGTGAGCGCCGATTGCACGCGGCTGACAACGCCAGCGTGGCGCATGGCGTCTTGCAGGGCCAGCGCATTCATCACGGTGGCCAGCATGCCCATGTAATCGGCGGTGGCACGATCCATACCCGCTGCGGCAGGCGCCACGCCACGGAAGATGTTGCCGCCGCCAATCACGATGGCAACCTGCACACCCAAATCCACTACGCCCTTGATTTCATTGACGATACGCTCGATGGTGACGCGGTTGATGCCATAGCTATCTTCCCCCATCAAGGCCTCGCCAGACAGTTTGACCAGGATACGTTTGTATTTGGGTTCGAGGCTCATGCGAGATTCCTTAAGCGAGGGGTATAAAACGGGAGTTGACCGCGATACGGTCGAAGTATGCACTTGGCGATGCCTTGTGAGCATGGCGAAGCACACACCAGGCGAACAAACGCCGCGCGTCGCCGCGCGGCGTTGGTATTACGTGTCATCCATCAAGGAGCATAGACGAATGATACGGTTTTCGCAGCCCGACCCTGGATTGCAGGGCCTGGCTGGGTGTCAGGCTGATCAGACCTTGGCAGCGGCAGCGACTTCAGCTGCGTAATCCACCACTTTCTTCTCAATGCCTTCGCCGACCACAAACATGGTGAATGCGTCGACTTTGGCGCCCTTCTCGGCCAGCAGTTTTTTCAACGGTCTGGTCCGGGTTCTTCACGAACGGTTGGCCCAGCAGGGTGACTTCGGCCAGGTACTTGGTGATACGGCCTTCAACCATCTTGGCAACGATTTCTGCCGGCTTGCCCGATTCAGCAGCTTGCGCGGAGAAGATCTTGCGTTCGGTTTCCAGCAGTTCGGCCGGTACTTGATCCTTCGACACGCAAACCGGCTTGCTGGCCGCGATGTGCATGGCGATGTCTTTGCCCAGTTGCTCGTCGCCACCTTGAACGGCGATCAGAACACCGATCTTGGAGCCGTGCAGGTAAGCGGACAGCGCGCCGTTGGTTTCGTAACGCACCGAGCGACGCAGGGTGATGTTCTCGCCCAGCTTGGCCACGATGGCTTTACGTGCTTCTTCAACGGTGGTGCCTTCAACGCTGACGTTAGCCAGGGCGTCGATGTCGGTCACGTTGGATTCGGCAACGGCTTTCACTGCCAGCGCAGCGAAGGCAGCAAAGTTGGCATCTTTAGCCACGAAGTCGGTTTCACAGTTGACTTCGAGCAGTGCGCCCAGCTTTTTTTTGTCGTCGGAGATGTAAACAGCAACGGTGCCTTCAGCAGCGGTACGGCCAGCCAGCTTGGTGGCTTTGTTGCCGGACTTGATCCGCAGCAGTTCTTCAGCAGCTTTGATGTCGCCCTGGGTTTCGACGAGTGCTTTTTTTTGCACTCCATCATGCCCATGCCAGTCATTTCACGCAGTTCGCCTACCAGCTTCGCGGTGATTTCGGCCATGGTGTTTCTCCTGATTCGATGATTTTTGAATACTTACGAAAAGGGGCTGTTGCGCCCCTTTTTTCGACTGGATATTACCGAGCGTTAATTACGCTTGAGCTTCAGTCGCAGCCTCAACCACTTCCTGGATGGCCTGGTTACGGCCTTCCAGCACAGCGTCAGCCACGCCACGAGCGTACAGACGGATAGCGCGCGAAGAATCGTCGTTACCCGGAACCACGTAATCGATGCCATCCGGATTGTTGTTGGTATCAACGATGCCGATGACCGGGATGCCCAGTTTTTTTGGCTTCGACGATGGCGCCGTGTTGGTAACCGGTGTCGATCACGAACAGAGCGTCCGGCAAACCCTTCATATCCTTGATGCCGCCCAGCGAGCGCTCGAGCTTTTCAACTTCGCGCTTGATGGTCAGCAGTTCTTTCTTGCCGTAGCCGTTGTTTTCGTCAGCGATGATGGCGGTCAGTTCTTCCAGACGCTTGATCGATTGCTTGACGGTCTTGAAGTTGGTCAGCATGCCGCCCAACCAACGGTTGTCGACGTAAGGCATGCCAGCGCGTTGTGCTTCTTCAGCCAGGATTTCGCGTGCTTGACGCTTGGTGCCCACGAACAGCACGGTGCCCTTGTTTGCCGACAGACGACGCACGTACTTCAGTGCTTCTTCAAACAGCGGCAGGGTTTTTTTCCAGGTTGATGATGTGAATCTTGTTGCGTGCGCCGAAGATGTATTGACCCATCTTCGGGTGCCAGTAACGGGTTTGGTGGCCGAAGTGAACACCGGCCTCGAGCATTTGACGCATGCTGATAGACATTGCAAAAAAATTCCTTGATAAGGGTTATGGCCTACCGTTCGCGCGACACGCCAGACAAGTCTGACGCACCCTTAGGGGCGAACCGGGAAGTTTTTTTTCCGCACAGCGCGGAACGCAAGATTATGCCGTAATTGTTACTTCGCCTCAAGCCCGGCTTGCCGTTCAGCCGGGCGCGCCGCACACGCGGGCACGCTGGCCGC
>BBFD01000327.1 GCA_001313065.1 Silvimonas sp. JCM 19000 | reverse complement strand
TGATGCGGCCGGACGTGGGCGGCGCAAACCCGGCCACGGCATTAAGCAGCGTTGATTTGCCGCAGCCCGACGGCCCCAGCAGACAGACAAACTGGCCCGGCGCGATGCTGAGATCTATACCTTGCAGTGCCACCACTTGCTGCGCGCTTGGCCAAACACCTTGTGCACACCGGCGATGTCGATCTGGCGGCGCTCATGCGTCGTTCTCCTGGCCACGATGCCACCGCAGCAGATGATTGTTGAGCGCGGCCATCACCATATCGATGGCCAGGCCGAGCAAACCGATGCTGAGCATGCCGGCGATGATTTTGTCGGACCAGAAATACTCGCGCGCTTCCAGAATGCGAAAACCGAGGCCGTTATTCACCGCGATCATCTCGGACACGATCACCACAATAAACGCCGTGCCCATGCCGATACGCGCGCCGCCAGGATATACGGCATCGCGGCGGGCAACATCACCTGGGTAAACAGCACGCGTTGATTGGCGCCCAGGTTGAGCGCGGCGCGGATATAGATGCTGTCGACATTGCGCACACCCGCAATCGTATTCATCAACACCGGGAAAAAACGCGCCCAATGCGATCAGGAAAATCGCGGGCGGATTGCCGAGGCCAAACCAGAGGATGGACAGCGGAATCCAGGCAATCGGCGGAATCGGCCGCAGCACTTGCAGCAGTGGATTAAACCACTCGTACACGCGCTGGCTGGCGCCCATCAGCAAACCCAGCGGCAAAGCCAGCACCGCGCCGATGGCAAAGCCCGCCAGCACGCGGCCCAGACTGCCCCAGGCATCGTGCACCAACTCGCCCGACAGCAACCACGTCAGCCGCGACTGGCTGGGGTCGTACGGATCGGGCGGCAACGCATACACCCACCAGCGTTGCAACACCTGCCACGGCGATGGCAATACCTGCGGATTTAGCCAGCCAGCAGGGCCGCGCCTTGCCACGCCACCAGCAACGTCACCGGCAACCATAAACCGCGCAACAGCGTGCGCGTGGACCACCGCCGCGCCGCCACGGTTATTGCACGCCTGCGGCTTTGCGCGCGTCGTTGAGCAAATCCAGCTTGACCCAATCCTTGGCCACGGGCGGTTTGGCCATGCGGCCGACGCCATACTTGACCATCAAATCAGTGGTGGTCTGGATGTGCTCGATGGTCAGGTCATACGAAAACGGCGAATTGCCGATCGCATCCTGATAGTCATCCGAGGTGATCTGGCCCTTGAACATGCTGGTGCGCACATAGTTTTCGGCCAGCTTGGGGTCGTCGATAAACAACTTGGTCGATTGCACAAAACAGCGCATCAGTTTTTTGCGCCAGCGCGTGATTGTTGTAGAGCTTTTCGGTCATCACCAGCGTGCGCACCGGCTCGCCCATCGGCGTGTCATACGGTTTGAGGACTTCCGTGCCGAAGCCTTTATTGAGCGCTTGCGATGCTTGCGGCTCGGATTGCGCCATCGCATCGATCTGCTTTTGCATCAAGGCCTGGTTGAGATCGGCAAACGGCAAATACACGATCAGCACATCCTTGCCCGGCTTGTCCGACCATGTCAGATTGACCTTGGCCAGTTCGGCCAGCAGCAACAATTCCTGCGCCCCACCGCGCGCCACGCCCACCTTCTTGCCTTTGAAGTCGGCCATCTTTTTGATATTGCTACCCTGCGCCGCCACAATCCGCGCCCCACCCTTGGCAAACCCCGCCACCGCATAAATCGGCACCCCACTGGCGCGCCCGGCAATCGCCGCATCGGCCGCGCTGGCGGCCACATCGATCTCACCCGCGGTAATGGCCGGCATGATATCGAGGCCCTTGGCAAACATGCGCTCCTCTACCTTGATGCCACACTTGGGCGCCAGCTCTTTCAGATAAGAAATCGCACCGTAATGCGCGAATTTGAGATTGCCGAGACGGATGGTGTCATCGTCGGCACAGGCATGCGCGGCGACCAGCGCCAGCGTGAGGCAGAGACAGTGGAACGGTGTTTTCATTTTTTTGGCTTCTCGAGGTGCGGATGTAATTACCTTAGAAGCCGGGACGGAAAAGACAATGCCGGGATTGAGCCGGATAGTTTCAGGAGCGTACGAAAAAAGTGGGATGGCGCGGGTGAAAGGCGCAGGGGCGTTCTGCTTGATGGCTTTGGGGGGTGGGACTGGGCGTCCCCGTCTAGACCCACCCTATGAGACCGCGAAACACGATGCCGCTGTTCATTGTCACGGCCCAGCATCCACGCCCACCCGATGTTGCGCAGCAACGAGGCCAGCAATCGTGCTATGCCAAGCCATTTCCTGAGCGCGCGAAGGTAGGAGACCAGCTTTACCGGGCTCCGACTGAGCGTCGCGTCCGCGGAGCGGCAGCTATGCAACCCAAAGGATTTGCTTGAGGCTTTTGACCTACCCCCCGCATTGCGGGAGCTAAGGGGCGGCCTCTTTGGTTACTTTCTCGGCTGTAGGAGAAAGTGACGTGCTCCCGGGCACCCCCGGGTATCAAAAATGCGCCGCAGGCTAAGCGGTAAAGGTTTCAGGTCCGGCAAAGCCGGACCAACCCACCCGCTGAAAACCAAGTCAGCAAACCAAGGCTATCGATCGCGCAGGGTATGCAGATCGCGGTGGCGTAGCGGATGGCTTTGGATGGTGGGTCTAGACCCACCCTATGCGCGCGAAGGTAGGAGACCAGCCTATCGGGCTCCGACTGAGCGTCGCGTCCGCGGAGCGGCAGCTGAGCCATAGAAGTGCAAGACGGTCCGTTGCGGTTTTTTTTGACCTACCGGGCCCCCTGGCGAGCGAAGGATTCGCGAGTGGGGTCGCCTTTCTTTTGCTTACTTTTCTTTGGCGAAGCAAAGAAAAGTAAGGTGCTCCCGGGCACCCCCGGGTATCAAAACATGCGCCGCAGGCTCAAGCGGTTAAAGGGTTACCCCATCCAAGGCGCCCCCCCCCAACCCACGCGCCGCAGGCCAATCAATGCACCTGATTCCCCGGCGCAATCGTCGTCGCCCCACCCGCAAACAACTGCGCCACATCCACCGCATCAAAGCCATATTCCTTGCCGCAGAACTCGCAAGTCACTTCCACCTTGCCGCGCTCCTCGATCACGCCCTCAACCTCTTCATGACCAACCATCTTCAACATGCCACCCACGCGTTCACGCGAACACGTGCAGGCAAAGCGCGGCGTCTGCGGGTCAAACACGCGCACCAGTTCCTGGTTGAACAGCCGGTACAACACATCGCGCGGGGCCAGGCCCAGCAATTCTTCACGCGTAATGGTCTCGGACAATTTCTGGATCCGGTCCCAGGCATCGGCATCGCCCTTGCCCGCCGGCATCTTCTGCACCAGCAGACCGGCCGCGCCACTGTTCTGGCTGGCCAACCAGATGCGCGTTTCCAGCTGCTCCGAATTACGCATGTAGTGCTCGATGATCTCGGCCACCGTCTGGCCCGGCTGATACGCACGATGCCTGATACGGCTCGCCTTCATCCGGGTCCAGCGTCATCACAAACTTGCCCTCGCCCAGCAGATCGGCCAGCGTGCCTTCCGGCACTTCGCCATCCCAACGAGCGGTGGCGCGCATGGTCATTTCGCTGGTGCACTCCACCACGATCAGTTTGACCGGGCCGCTGCCATGCAACTGCATGATCAAGGTGCCTTCAAACTTGAGCGTGGCCGACAGCAAGGATGCCGCTGCCATCAGCTCGCCTATCACCTTTTGCAGCACCGGCGGATAAGCATGGCGGTCGAGCACTTCGTGCAGGGTGTCGTGCAGTTGCACCAGTTCGCCGCGCACCGGGGCATCGTCAAATACAAAGCGTTCAAGAATATCTTGCATGGGTCTGATCCTGCGTTGCGTCAGCGCTTGGCGGCGCTGGTGGTGTAAAGCGTCATGGGCAGTGACGAATTGATGTCAAACACGCAACCGGCTTCCACGCCGCGCGGGCGATATCTGCCGCGCTCAGTTTCGGATTGTCGTATACGGCCTGCATCGCGCCGAGGGCATAATCGGCGCCACTGCCGATGGCCCAGAAACGTTCGTATTCATAGACTTCGCGCAGACTGTAGACGCCAAAAAAAATCCCGTTGGGATTGGCCAGCAAAGCGGTGATCTGGCTGGATTCATACGGGTCGTCTTCTTCTTCATCCGGCTTCATGAAAAAAATTCTTCTTTGAGCTTGGGATGCAACTTGCGAAAGCTCTCAAAGATGGCCGGACGGCTGCCAAAGCCCAGTTTGGGGTTTTTCTTGAGCGCGGCCTGCAACACCAGGTCATGCGCTGCACTGCCCGAAATCGAAAAAAATAACCGCCATGCGATTCAAAAAAATCTTGTCCCAGCGCGCATCCATGCTGGCCGCCAGGCGCGTATCGCCAAAGGTCGACTGGCTGTCGGCCGCGATGGCAATCTCGTTTTTTTTGCGTACTACCACCACCGTGGTCATGCAGTTTCCTTGATCAATTCAATCAGCCGTTGCAGCGCGCGCTGCACGGTCTGGGTACGGATGGCACTGCGGTCGCCGCCAAACAACTGGCGCTCGGTAAAGATGCCGTGCGGGCAGGCCCATGCCAGCCAGACGGTGCC
>BBFD01000326.1 GCA_001313065.1 Silvimonas sp. JCM 19000 | reverse complement strand
TCCGCCGCATCGCTGCTTGCGGGCTGCGTCGACGCGGCAAAGGTCAGCTGCACGGTAGTGCCCGCGCCCGGTGCGCTGCGAATCTGCACATCGGCGCCATGCCGCTGGCAGGTTCCATAAACCATGGCCAGACCGAGGCCGGTGCACGTTCGCCCTTGGTGGTAAAAAAACGGTTCCAGACAGCGTTTGCGGGTGTCTTCGTCCATGCCCATGCCGGTGTCGCTCACCTCCAGAATCACGACAGAGGCGGCGTTAAGGAGCGCCGCGCGCGTCTGCACGGTGAGGGTGCCACCGTGCGGCATCGCATCCGCCGCATTCAGCACCAGGTTGGTCAGTGCCTCGCGGATTTCGCTGGCTACGCCGAGGATGGCGGGCAAGTCCGCTGCCAGCAAGCGGCGCTCGCTGATGGTGCCGCCGTGGCTCTGGTCCAGCGCCGTCCAGCGCGCGCGGGTCAGTTCCAGCACCTGCGGCACCAGTTGGTTAAGGTCCAGCGCCTGCATGCCGGCGGGCAAGGTTTGCGGCCGGTAAAACTCTTTCATGCGGCCACCGTCTGCGCCACGTCGGTGATGGCGCGCTGGATGATTTCCAGCTGACCCCGTCCACGCGGGCTCAATGTCGTTTCCTGCAGCAACAAGGTCTCGGTGTAAAGCGAGACCGGCGAAATCGCGTTATTGATGTCGTGCGCGATGCCGCTGGCCATTTGCCCCAGCGCACTCAGGCGTTCTTTTTTTGCAGTGCCGCTTCTTGCGTCTGGCGGAGCTCGTCATAGGCTTGTTGCAAGTCGGCATGCAGTTGCGCCTGGTGCGCCGCCATCGCCACATGCTCGCTCAACTGGCGCAGGAATTCGGTATCAGCCACGCTGAAATCCCGCTCGCGCCGCGCGGCCAGGATCAGCCCGAACAAGCTCTGCTCCACCCGCATCGGCACCAGGATGGCGGCCTGGAGCTGGGCCTCCGCCAGCCTGTCAGTCAGTGGCAGACCATGCCGCGCCAGCCCGGACAACTGCACCAGGTGTCCCATGCGGCAGCGGTCCAGGGTGGCGTCATCCAGCAACAGCCGTTCACGCGTGCTTAACCAACGTCCCAATGCCTCGGACTGGATGCCGACGTGATCAATGCGCAAATGACCGTTGACGGGGTCATACAGGCCGATGGCACAAAAAATCGAGTGGCAAGTCTTTTTTTCGACCGTGCGCACCACCACCTGAAAAAATGCTCTGCATATCCTGGCGTTCATCGGTGGCGCGCGTGACCTGGTTCAGCAGGTTGATGCGCCCCAATTGCTCTTGCAGCGCTGCCCGCACGCGCACGCGCTCGCTGATATCGCGCGCAATCTTGGAAGCGCCGACGATCGCGCCCTGCGCATCCCGGATCGGCGAAATGGTGGCGGAGACATGGATCAGCCGACCATTTTTTGCACTGCCGCAGGGTTTCGAAATGCTCCACGCTTTCACCCGCGGCAATACGGGCGAGGATATTGGCCTCTTCAAACTTGCGGTCGTCCGGAATCAACATCAGCATCGGTTGGCCGATGGCCTCCTCGGCGGTGTAACCAAAGATCTTGCGTGCCCCCTGGTTCCACGAGGTGATCACCCCATCCAGTGTTTTGCCGATGATGGCGTCGTCGATGAATCAATGATGTTGACCATGCGCTGCAGCGTCTGCTGCACCCTGGCGCGCTCGTCTATGTGGTCCTGCAGCGCGCGCGTGCGCTCCAGCACGCGGGCTTCGAGTTGCTGGTTCAGGCCGGCCAGCTCGGCTTCGGCATGCCGCCGGATCAGCACATCGTAAGACGACAACTGGATCAGCCCGATCAGCAAGACCAGCTCCGCGGTGACGCGCGCAATGTGGGCCAGCATGGCGCAGGTATCGTGCGGCGCGGTGGAGTACAACATGGCGATGCTGCCCAGTAACTGGAGCAAAGCCCCCAGCGTCAGCAAGGGCATGATGCGGTCACGCTGTTGCCATAGCAGGCAAACGCCAGCGTGGCGGCCCACAGCACGCTGACCCCGCTCAGCGCCGGTCGCGTGATGCCCAACCAGCCCGGCGCGGTATAACGCGGCAACAGGCTGAACTCCAGTGAGAGCAAGCCGCCGATCAGCACCCCGCCCAGCGCAAAAAGTACGGTACGGGTACGGCCCGGCGTTTCGTACTCGTAAATGGCCACCAGTAGCGCGGCGGGCAGCAGATAAGCCGGGGCGGGCCAGCTGACCGGACGCCATGCCTCAGTCAGCAGGCCTGCCCATTGCGTGGGGAGTGGCAAGGGCAAGGCCGTCAGCAGGTGGATGGCCTCAAACGCGGCGGTTATGCCAAACGCCAATCCCATCCGGCGCAGGAACGGTCGGGCCAGGTAGCGCCCGCGATCACCAAACAGCAGCGCCAACACCAGCGACAGCAAAAAAAACATGCTGCTATCGAGCATCGTGTGCAGGCCGGAATCGCGCCACGGGCGGGTGGACCACAGCGCTGCGGCACACGCGCTGCTGGCCAGCAGCACCAGCAGCATGCCGGCGGACCAGAAGCGCGGGCGCGGCAAGGCGGGGCTAGTGTTCATAACGCTGGAACGCGGCGCGCAAGGTCTCCATCACCTCATGGCGCATCAAGGGCTTGGCGATATAGCGAAAGATCTCGCCGCGCTGCACCGCCGTCGCAATCAGCTCGGTGCTGCCATAACCGGTCAGCAGCACCCGCAAGGTGTGTGGATACATCTGTTTGACCTTGGCCAGAAAGGTGATGCCGTCTTCCTGCGGCATTTGATAATCGGTAATGACCACGCCCACCTCATGCCCTGCCAGCAGCTCATACGCCGCCTGCGGGTCAGCGGCCTGCAGCAGTTCAAACGCTTCTCCATCCAGCATGGCGGCCATCGCGTCGCGCAGTGCGGTGTTGTCATCCACCAGCAAAATCGTGCGACGATACGGCGCGCGGCTGAGTGCGTGCAGATCCAGCATGCGTTCTTCGGCCAGCATGCTGGCCGCCTGGCTTCTTCCACCGCCGCACTGAAATAAAAAACCCTGCATCACATCGCAGCCCATGGCCGCCAGCACCTGCAACTGGCTGCGTTGTTCCACCCCTTCGGCAATCACCTGCATGCCCAGCGCGTGCGCCAGTTGCACCACCGCAGCCGCAATTTCTTTTTTCTTCCGCGCCTGTGGCCAGACCGCGCACAAACGACTGGTCGATCTTGAGCTTGTCCACCGGAAAGCGGCTCAGATACGCCATATTGGAATAGCCGGTGCCAAAATCATCGATCGACAGGCTCAGGCCCATGGCTTTGAGCTTGTGCATCAACTCGATGGACGCCACCGGGTCTTGCATCGACACGCTTTCGGTCAATTCCAGTTCCAGCCATTCCGGCGCCACGCCGGTCTGCGCCAGCACCCGTTCTACCAATACGTCGATGCGTTGGCGGGCGAATTGCGATGCGGCCAGGTTAATCGCGATCGGCACCCGGCGCAGGCCGCACGCTTGCCAGCGCTGCAGCGTCTGGCAGGCCTGCTGCAAGACCCATTCCCCGATGGCGTGGATCAGATTGCTTTCTTCGGCCACCGGATAAAGCGGCCCGGCCCCAGCAGCGGGCCTCGGGCGTCTGCCAGCGGATCAACGCTTCAAACCCGGCGATCTGGCCAGTGCGCAAATCCAGTTGCGGCTGGTAGTGCAACACAAATTCGCCGCGATCCAGCGCGTAATGCAGTTGCCGGTCCAGGTCGGCGCGCTGGCGCACGCGTGCCTGCATTTCGGGCTTGTAGAACTCATAACAGCCCTTGCCCGCCTCTTTGGCGCGACGCATGGCCAACTCGGCGTTGCGCAGCAGTTGTGCGGGTTCGGTGCCGTCTTCCGGGTACAGACTGATGCCCAGCGACGCGGTGATGCGATGTGTCTCCGTGTCCACCTCGACCGGCGTGGCCAGTGCCGCCACGATGCGCTCGGTCAGCCGCAACAGATCGTTTTCGTTGACCACGTCTTCGATCAGCAACGCAAATTCATCCGCGCCCGCGCGCGCCGTGGTATCGCACAGCCGCACGCAATCGACGATCCGGCGGCCGCTTTCCTGCAATACCGCGTCGCCCACGGCCCGGCCCAGGCCGTCGTTCAGCAATTTGAAATGGTCGAGATCGATGTAAATGACCGCCATGCGCCGCGCCTCGCGCTGGGAGCGGCTCAAAGACCACGCCATGCGTTCTTGCAACAGCGAACGGTTGGGCAAGCCGGTCAGCAGATCATGCGCATTCTGGTATTCGAGCATGGCGCGCGATTCGCGCAGCTCGCTAACATCGCTGCACACCGCCACAAAGCGTGCCGGGTCTGGCGCCGCGGATCGCAACGCGCGGATATCAATCAGGCAGGGTGCGGCCCCGCCGCGCTGATGCCGTACCAGTAGTTCGCCCTGCCAGACGCCATCGCGCATCAGCACGCGTTGCCAGTCATCCGCGCCGGTGCGTTACCGGGGGGAGCGCCTGCCAGAGCAACGGCGTACCCAGCGTCTCCGCCCGGCTCCTGCCGGTCAGTCTGAGCCAGGCCGGATTGACCTCCAGCACTTTGCACTGCTCATCGGCAATCACCATGCGTCGCGGCTGCGGTTAACAA
>BBFD01000325.1 GCA_001313065.1 Silvimonas sp. JCM 19000 | reverse complement strand
CCGCAGCGGTGTTTGAAGCCGCCGACGAAGCGCTGCCGTTGGCCGAACTGGCGCCACCGCTCAAAGCCGCACCGGTGCAGAACAAACCCATGAGCAACTCGCCGCAACAACTGGCGGGTTCGGCCGAAACCACCATCCGGATCGACACCGTGCGGCTGGATCAGGTGCTGAACTTGTCCGGCGAAATCGGCCTGACCAAGAACCGCCTGACCACGCTGCGCGCCGATGTGATGTCCGGCAAGATGGACACCACCACGCTCAAGGCACTGGACGACGCCATCAGCCAGCTTGATTTGCTGGTCAGCGATCTGCAGAACGCGGTGATGAAAACCCGCATGCAGCCAATCGGGCGTCTGTTCCAGAAATACCCGCGTCTGGCACGCGATCTGGCGCGGCAGTTGGGCAAGGATGTCGAACTGGTCATTACCGGTGAAGAAACCGAGCTCGACAAAACCATGCTGGAGGATCTGAACGATCCGCTGGTCCACCTGGTGCGTAACGCGGTTGACCACGGTGTGGAAACCATCGCCGAGCGCCAGGCTGCCGGCAAGCCGACCAAAGCCATCGTTGAATTGTCGGCGGTGCAGGTGGGCGACCATATCCTGATTGAAATTACCGATGACGGCCGTGGCATGCGCCCGGACGTGATCCGCAAAAAAAGCGGTCGAGAAAGGCTTGATCGATATCGAGACGGCCAACAGCCTCGACGACAAGCAGAGCCTGCAATTGATCTTTATGCCGGGCTTCTCCACCAAAGACCAGATTACCAATGTGTCCGGCCGTGGCGTGGGCATGGATGTGGTCAAGACCAATATCCAGCGCCTGAATGGCCGCATCGATATCCAGTCGACGGTGACCGAGGGTTCGCGCTTTACCATCAGCCTGCCGTTGACACTGGCGATTCTGCCGGTGCTGGTGGTCAAGGTGTGCGACCAGCCGTTTGCCGTGCCGCTGGCCATGGTGCGCGAGATCATCACCATCCGCGGCGATCAGGTGCAGGAAGTCTCCGGCCGCGCCACCATCGTGGTGCGCGACGAAATTCTGCCGGTCAAATCGCTGGCGCGTCTGATTGGCTGGGAAGAAACCCAGGTGCCGCAGTTTGGCGTGCTGATGCAATCGGCCGAGCACTCCTTTATCCTGGCCGTCGACAGCTTTGTCGGCCGCGATGATGTGGTGATCAAGCCGCTGCAGAACATCCGGCCGCGCGGTGTGGCGGGCGCCACCTTGTCGGGCGATGGTTCTGTGGTGCTGGTCCTTGACATGGAAGACTTGCTTTCATCGGCCGGGGCCGACAACTCAGCAATTAAGACCTCGCGTTTTCTCGATAAAGTAGCCTAGGATTACGACGGATTTGCCCCACGGCGGTGTATCGCAGTGTCACAAATAGGTGGCAGCCTGCATCAGGCCGTGGGCGTGAATGCGATCCCGCTGTATTCTTCAGATTCCTCTTGATCCTTTTTTGCTGCATTGCGCAGCCCGAGACCTCGAAATGACGCAAGACCACGCCTTTATCGGTCGCCAGCCCATCCTGAACCGTCAGCAACAGATCATTGGTTACGAGCTGTTGTTTCGCCTGAACAAAGACGCGGTCAGTGCCGAGTTTTCCAGCGACATGCAAGCCGGCACCAACGTGCTGGTCAATACCATTTCCAATATGGGTACCGATTGGCTGGTGGGCAGCAAGCTGGCCTTTATCAACGTGGCTGAATCCATGCTTGAGAGTAATTTTCTTGAGCTGCTGCACCCACAACGCGTGGTGCTCGAAGTACTGGAAACCACCAAGGCCACGCCCGAATTGCTGGCTCGCGTTAAAGATCTGCGCCAACAAGGCTTTGGCGTGGCGCTCGATGATTTTCTGCTGACGCCGCAAACCGCGCCTTTCCTTGAATACGCCAATTACATCAAGCTGGATATCCAGTTGTTGGGTATGCCGCAAGTGCCGGGCTTTTCCAAAGAACTGCGCAAATATCCGGTGTTGCAAGTTGCCGAGAAGGTCGAAACCAAAGAAGAATTCCGCCAGTGTATGGAAATCGGTTTTGACTGTTTCCAGGGCTATTACTTTGCCCACCCGGAAACGCTGTCGGCCAAGGTGATTAACCCGAGCTACGCCAACATTCTTAATCTGCTGAATATGCTGCGCAATAACGCAGAGATTCGCGATATCGAGAATGCGCTTAAACGCGATGTGGCGCTGAGCTTCAAGTTGCTGCGGTATATCAATTCGGTGGGTTTTGGCTTGTCCTGCGAAATCCAGTCGTTCCGCCATGCAGTGACCATCCTCGGCTATCAAAAAAACTTTATCGCTGGCTGACGCTGCTGCTGGTCACCGCTGGCGCCGAAACCGGCTCCGCCCCAGCCCTGCTGAAAACGGCCGTTACGCGCGGTCGTCTGGTGGAGTTGTTGGGCAGCCACTTCCTGGATGGTCAGGATCGCGACAACCTGTTTATCGTTGGCATGTTCTCGTTGCTGGACGTGTTGCTGGATATGCCAATCGACCGGATTCTGGAAACGCTGATCCTGCCGGAAACCATCAGCGATGCGCTGACCGAGCGCAGCGGCATGTATGGCCCCTTCCTTGAACTGGCCGAAGCCTGCGAAGACCCGGAAATGAGCGAAGTACCGCGTCTGTGCGAGCAACTGCAAATTACGCCGGACATGCTCAACCGCGCGCACGTGCAGTCGCTGGCATGGGTGGAAGAACTCGGCGTGTAAACGCCCGCTTCGCCCAACAAAAAAACACCGCCCGAGGGCGGTGTTTTTTTTACTTCCGGGCTTTACGCGGCGTATAGGGTGGGTCAGACGGGAACGCCCAGTCACACCACTCAAAGCAGTGCGCGCGAGCCACCGCGATTCGGCTATGCCACTTTGATCGGTGGGTCTTGACCCACCCTATAACTTATTTAGCCAGTGCGTTGGGTTCGATCACGCGCCAGCCTGGCCGCGGCTTTCGATTTCTGCGTCGTGGTGGTCTTTGCCTGCGCCGTCCACCAGTTTGGCGAAGTCCGGATACTGTTTGCGCAGATCCGCATCGCTGGCCCACGCCGCCGGGTTATCAAACTTGAGCGTGTACACCACCTTGTCGCGGTTGTAGTTATCGCCCGCTTCTTTGGCCTCTGTGCTCACCACCTTGTCGATGGCCAGCGTGCCACTGCAAAAGCCCGGCAACGGCGGATTGGTTTGCAGGCCGTCGTAGACTTCCTTGCCCTTGTCGGTGGGCACAAACTGGATTTTGCCCTCGTCTGCCGGTTGTTCGGCAATCAGCCCAGCTTGACCAGCGCCACCAGTTGCGCGCCGTTAGGGTCTTTAAGATCGGCATATTTTTTTTCGACCGGAGTATTAAAAGCCACCGGCATCGCCACGCAATTAAGCTGCGAGGTCTGCACATAATTGTTGAGCGTGGTCAGTACATCCTGATCGTCAAGCGCCACTTTGGCCGGGGCCTCTTTATTGCCACATGCCGCCAGGGCGGCGGCGAGCGTAATGGCCAAAGCCAGCACGGCGCCCCGTTTTACCGATGAACTGCTGCTCATAGAGAACTCCTGAACCGATTTTTTTATTTGGTGCTGCGCTAGACGGCGCGCTCCCGCAGGCGCGCGCCGCAAATAGTGGCAGCAAAAAAACCGATCCAGGACAAGCCGGGCAAAACCCGCGGCGCTGTTTTTTTTCAGAAAACTGCTGTGGCCCGCCTAGTTTTGCGGCTCAAACGTCATGGCCACCGAATTGATGCAATAACGTTCGCCGGTGGGTTCCGGACCATCAGGAAACACATGGCCCAGGTGGGCGTCGCATTGGGCGCAACGCACTTCAACCCGCTGCATGCCGTGGCTGTAATCCGAAATACGTTTGATCGAACCGGGCACCGCTTCTTCCCAAAAGCTGGGCCAACCGCAGCCCGCGTCAAACTTGGTGCCGGAATGAAACAGCAAAGCGCCGCAACAGACACAGTGGTAATCGCCGGCGTCATTGCGTTTGTACAGTTCACCGCTGAACGGGCGCTCGGTGCCGGCCTGGCGGGTGACGCGGTATTGCTCCGGCGTCAATTGGGCACGCCATTCGGCATCGGTCTTTTCTACATGATCAGTCATCGCGTTGCTCCTTAAACCGCCAGCGCGGTACTGGCCAAAGATATGGGCATGCGCGGGCAAAGCAAGTCAGGGCGTGCCCTGCGCAATATGCGCCGTCAGCGCCAGGCACAGTTCAGCCAGCACCCCCTGCCATTCGCGCGGGGCATGCTGCCGAAAGATACGCATGGAGGGATACCAGATGCTGTCGCCACATTCGCGCTGCCAGCGCCAGTCGGCATCAAAGCGGCACAACAGCCAGACCGGCTTGCCCAGCGCGCCTGCCAGATGCGCCGTGGCGGTGCACACGGTGATAACCAGATCAAACGTCAGCACCGTATCGGCCGCATCGGCATATCGTGCCATGCGCTGGTGGCGTCGTGGACGCCTGGCGGCAAGGTGGCGGCGGGCTGAAATAACAGGCTATGCCACTGCACGCCCGCCACCTGCAATAACGGCGCCAGCAAGGCGGGTTCGATGCTGCGCAAGCGATTATCGGGTTGGGCCGCGTTGCCGTACCACGCTAGCCCAACCTGCAAA
>BBFD01000324.1 GCA_001313065.1 Silvimonas sp. JCM 19000 | reverse complement strand
TGCGCCACCAGCGCGCCCACCGGGCCGCCGCCAACGATGGCGATATCCACATGCAGCGGTAATTGTTTGACGATCATCTGCGGGTTCTCCGCGCGGCTCAAGCGCGCATCAAGGCTTCGATTTCGGCCACGGCTACCGGGCAATCCGCGGTCAGTACTTCATGGCCGTCGGCGGTAATCACGATATTGTCTTCGATGCGTACGCCAATTTGCTCAAACGCCTTGGGCACATTCGCCGCCGGGCGGATATACAAACCCGGTTCGATGGTAAACGCCATGCCCGGCTGCAGTTCGCGCCATGCGCCATCCTGGCGTTTGTAGGCCCCGGCATCGTGCACGTCCAGCCCCAGCCAGTGGCCGGTCTTGTGCATATAAAACTGGCGATAGGTGTTTTGTTCGATCGCGTCGGCAAACGGGCCTTTGATGAGGTCGAGGTCGATCAGACCTTGCGTCAGCACATTAACGGCGGCCTGGTGCATGGCGTCGTAGCTGCGGCCCGGCAGTGCTTCTTGCAACGCCGCGGCATGGGCGGCCAACACCAGTTCATACACGGCCTTTTGCTCGCCGGAGAACTTGCCATTGATAGGGAAGGTGCGGGTGATATCGCTGGCGTAGCCTTCGATTTCGCAACCGGCGTCGATCAGCAGCAATTCGCCGTCCTGCATGCGGCGGTTGTTTTCGCCGTAATGCAGCACGCAAGCATTGGGCCGGACGCCACGATGGAGGTATAGGCTGGAAAGCGGCTGCCGCTGCGATAGTACTCATGCATCAGCTCGGCTTCGACTTCGTATTCAAACTGGCCAGGTCGGGCGCTGCGCATGGCGCGGCGGTGTGCGGCGGTGTTGATCAGCCCGGCGCGACGCATGATGGCGATCTCATGCGCGTCCTTGAACAAGCGCATTTCATCGATGCGTGCGCTGATGTCCACCAGCTCGGTCGGTGCGTGCACGCCGCTGCGGGCCTGGGCGCGGACGGCGTTGATCCAGCCCGCCAGCCGTAGATCCCACGCCGGATTGTGACCAAAAGCAAAGTACACGCGCGGCTGGTTGGAGAGCAGCTTGACCATCTCGGCATCAAGATCGTCGGTGGAATAGGCGGCATCAAAGCCGAATTTTTTTTCCTGGGCCGCAGCCGGGCCGTAGCGATAGCCATCCCAGATTTCGTGAGTCTCGTCTTTGGGCCGACAGAACAGCACGGCTTGCGGCGCATCACCGATGACATGGGCGTACACGGCTTCCGGTTCTTCAAAGCCGGTCAGGTAATAAAAGCTGGAGTCGTAGCGAAACGGAAAGGTGGAATCGGCATTCCGGGTTTGTTCGGGCGCGGTGGGCAGAATCAGCACGCCAGCGGACAAATCAGCAATCAGGCGCTCACGGCGTTGGGAATACGGATGCATGCAGGCTCCAGACCGGCCCGGATCGCGCGCCGGATCAAAACAAGGGAAGGCCAGGCCGGGTGGCCGGGCGTAAACCGCGATTATAGCGAGGCCGCTGGCTTGCGTCTGGCGCGGCGCGAGTACGGTTGCGCTTGGCAGCGCGCGGCTCATGTTCCAGGGTTAAGCCATTGCCCTCAGCCGGAGCCGCACGGTGCTTGATTACTTTTTTTCTGCCCGGGATAGGACTGGCGATTGGTTTGTGGGGTTTGTTCTTTGATGCACGCAAAAAAATCTGCGCAGCGTCGGCACCACCTTGCTGATCGTGATGATGGCGGCCTCGGCCATCTATACCGGCTGGTCGTCGTGGAACAAAAGCCTGGCCTCGGCCCATGCGGCACAAACCGCCGAAACGCGCGCCGCCAAGGTGCAGACCAATCTGGACAAGGCGCTGACGGCGCTGGCCAATCTGGATGTGCGCGCGGTGAATGTGGCCAGCCAGGTGGGCCGCGTTGATAGCGCGGTCACCAGCATCAGCGCGCAGGTCGAAAAAAAACTCGGCCAGGCGCTGGGCATCCGGCCCGAGAACCAATCGCCGGAGAAGATTTCGCAAGGCCTCAAAGCGGCCCAGGCCACCGCCAGCATTGCCACGCCCGCAGTCAAGCAGGGCAACGCCGGCATCACCATCCAGTATTTTCCCAAGGATCTGGACCGCGATCTGATTCAGTCGGTACTGCTCAATAATCTGCAGAACGCCGGTTTGCGCTCAAGTCGGGTAATGGCAACCCGACGCTTAAACACACGCCCACCAATAGCGTCTGGTATGGCGCGCAAGTACCCGCGGAAGCGGTGCGGCTGGTGGCGTTGTCGCTGTTGCAATCAGGCGTGCAGGTGCAATCGATTGCGCCGCTCAGCGACGCGAGCAATCCGGCCAAGGCCAGGTTGATCCAGATTGGCTCGCTGGCTGCCGCGCTGGATAAGCCGGTGTACACGGTGGAACAGATCAGCCAGTTCAATCCTGGTCATTAGGGCAACGGACCGGGCGAGGCGCAGGCGTAACGGCGCTCAGGGATTGCTGGTCAGGCCAACCTTGCCGTAGCGCTTGGCAAACGACTGGAAGCGCGCAGTGTTTTCGACGCCGTTGGCATAGGCTCCAGTTGCGCGCCAACCACGGCATCAATCTTGTCCAGCCGGGCGCGCGGGCTGGGGTGGGTGGCGAACAGCAATTGCAGATTGCCGTCGGTGGGGTTCAGTGCGTCTAGCGCTTGCAAGACTGCGGCCAGCGCATACGGGTTGTAGCCAGCGCGTGCGCACAGCACCATGCCGCTGACGTCGGCCTCAAATTCATCGTCCTTGTCCAGCCCGCGCACATACACCTCAGAAAAGCCCGAAGCCAGATTGGCGCCTATCTGCTTGCCCGCATTGCTGCCCTTGTAGGCAATCGCGCCCTGCACCGCATTGCTCAAGGCATCGCGCCCGGCCGAGGACTGAATGGCCCGCAGATGATGATGGCGCAGCACGTGCGTGGTTTCGTGCCCTAACACACAGGCCAGTTGCGCTTCGCTTTGCATCTGACCGAGCAGACCGCGCGTAAGCAGCACGATGCCGCCGGGCATGGCAAAGCTGTTGATGGTGTCGGTGTCGATCACGCCAAAACGCCAGTTGAAACCGCTGGCTCCGCTCTGGCTGGCCACCCATGTGCCGACGTCGTTTACGTAGCGTTGCAGGGCAGCGTCATTCACCAGCGGCGCCGCGCCCAGCATATTCGAAGCCAGCCCGTCGCCGATGCTTTGTTCTTCTTGTGGCGAAATGCTGCGGTTGGCGTTGACCACGCCTTTGACGGTGCCGCTGAGCGCGTTCACCAGATCGGGATTGTTATTGAGCTTGTCCAGCACGCCATTCAGATCCAGCGCCTGGGCCGGTGCGGCCAGCACCAGCATCGGGCTGGCAAGGGCCAGCAAGGTGGAGAGGAGGTAACGCATTTTAATTGCTCCGGTTGCTGGCACGGGTGGCGATGTCGTCCACCTGGCGCGGCTTCAGTGGCACTTTGCGGGCAGCAGTGGCCGCCTGGCTGGTCGAGCTGGCGTAGTCATCCAGCTTCTGCAACTGCGCCGGATCCGGATGCGTGGCGGTGACTTCGCCGCTGGTAAGGCCTTTGACGCCGGTGGTGACGGTGGTGCCAGAGGAGCCCGTGGTCAGTACTTTGGCCAGCGTGCCCAGCTATTGCCGCCGCTGCCGCGCTGGCGCTGCCGGTGCGCACATTCAGCAATTTGATCCAGCCGCTCTGGCCATTGGCCTTGACCTGCATCCACGCGCCCTGGCGCGACACGATGCTGACGCTGTTGCCCGGGCTGACCTGGCCGGTGCTGCTGGCATCCAGAAACGGCTTTTGTTTGAGCTCGCTGGCGCGGATAACGGTGCCGGTTTCGGCGTGCGCCAGCAGGCTGCAGGCCAGTGCGGCCACGCCCAAGAGGTGGATCGATGTTGTTTTCATGGTGCGCTCCGGGTTGAGGTGGCGTGGTTGGCCGCCAGGGCATGCGGCTCATACAGGCGCACGCCCTGTTCACGCCCTTTGACCGTGTGGGTGCCGTGATCGGCAAAACCGAATGCATCGCCGCAAGCATCGCGAGTGGCTTGCGACACCAGGATGCGCGCCACGCCTTTGGTGGCGCCCTCGATGCGGCTGGCCAGATTGACGCTGTCGCCAATGGCGGTGTAATCCAGCCGCGCTGGCGAGCCGATCAGACCGACCACGGCCAGCCCGCTGTGCAGCCCGATGCCGATGTCAAAGTCGGCTTGCAGATCGGTTAGTTCGCGGCGGAAATCCTGCAGCACTTGCGCCATCTCCAGCGCGGCGCTGACGGCGTGTTGTGCATGCGCCGGATCATCCGTCGGCGCACCCCAGAAAGCATGATGCAATCGCCGATAAACTTGTCCAGCGTGCCGCCGTGGCGGAATACCACGTCAACCTGGCGGCTGAAATAGCGGTTGAGCAGATCGACGATATATTCCGGCGGCCGTGTCTCCGACAGCGTGGTAAAGCCGCGGATATCCGAGAACAACACAGTGATTTCGCGGCTACGCGCCTGAGCGCTTTGATCCAGCTGGCCGGTTTCCAGCAATTGGCGCGCCACGCGGGGATCAACAAAGCGGCCGAACATGGCCAGCGCCTGCTCGCGCCGCTGTTTTTCTGCCAGCCACGCCTGTACTGCGCCTGCCAGATAAGCCAGCCATGCCCAC
>BBFD01000323.1 GCA_001313065.1 Silvimonas sp. JCM 19000 | reverse complement strand
CGCAACTGGCCCGCATCGCGCGCCAACCGCAGCGCCGTCGCGCACACGCCTGATCGGGCAGGGGATAAACGCAGCGCTCAAGCTCCGGGCGCGCCGACATCCCCGTTCGCGACACCAAGCACAACGCCGGCAATTGCCGGCGTTGTCGTTTGTTCGGGGTTTACATCACAGAATATTCTTCGCGGTGTTCAGCCATGCTTTCCAGCATTTCGCGCCGCTCTTGCAGCGCGCGCCGCGCCGATCCCTGGCGCTTGAGCTTCTCTTGCAATCCAAGCGCTACGCCGCGGTCCTCATCTCTTTGATTACGTTCACGAACCATCTCGGCGCATTTGCTAAGTTGCAACTTCATGGAGTTCTCCACGGTGGTTGAAGTGAATTCAATGTAGCGCAAAGATATTACAACGCCCAGGCGGCAGACACCCATTGTGGTGTAAGCGCTTCACTTGGCTGCAACGTCAGACAATTCGCGCCCTGGCGGGGTGCAACGTGGCGCTGGCGCAACGTCGGCTGCACCAATCGCGCTCATCTTCTCTTAATTACACGGCAATGCTTTCATCATCACGGCTGGCTACGGCAGAATGCCCGCACCCCGGTTCTTAGAGCTGCGCGGCGCATATCCCTGCACCGCACGTTTTTGACCGACCCCGCGACCCTTACCGAGAGTCCTGCCCCGATGAAACGCACTGCCTTAGCTTCTGCCGTAGCCATTGCTCTTGCCCTCGCGAGCTTGCCCGCCGCGCATGCCGCCACCCCCGTGGCCGCGCCGACGGTATTCTCACCCGCCAATCCGCCCGCGGTGTGGGATCTGACCGCCTTGTACCCCAGCGATGCCGCGTGGGATACCGCCCGTGCCAGCCTGGTGGCCGATCTGCCCAAACTGGCCGCGCTGCAAGGCACGCTGGCACCAGCCCGGCCAGCTTGCTCAAAGCATTGACCACGGTCTCGGATGCGCGCCGCACGCTGTATCGCTTGATACCTACGCCAGCCTCAAGGCCGACGAAAACACCAAAATTGACGCTAACCAGGCGCGTCGTCAGCAGAGCGATTCCGCTGCCAACCAGTTTGAACAAGCCACTGCGTTTATCCCGGCTGAAATCTCGGCCATGGGCAAAGACAAAGTAGAAGGCTTTATCAAGGCCGAGCCGGGCCTGGGCAAATTCCGCTACCAGCTTGAGACCATGCTACGCCTGGCCGAACACACCTTGAAGCCGGAGCAAGAAGCCTTGCTGGCGGCCGCGGCAGACCCGTTGGGCCAGCCCGAAGCCATTTATAGCTTGCTGACCAATGCCGATCTGCCGTGGCCGCAAATCACTGTACGCGGCAAAAAAAAGTACACGCTGGATCAGGAAACCTATGTGCATCTGCGCGCCGATCGCGATCCGCAAGTGCGTGCCCAGGTGTTCAAGGCGTTCTGGCCGGTCTACAAGGCGTATGAGCGCACCATCGGCGCGGTGTACGTGGCGCATTTGCGTGGCACGGTGTTTAATGCCCGCGCCCGCAAGTTTGATAACTCGCTGGATATGTTCCTGTCCCGCGGCAATACGCCAGAGGCGGTCTACCGCACGCTGGTGGCCGAGACCAATAAAGGCCTGCCAACGCTGCACCGTTACTTCAAACTGCGCGCGCGTTTGCTGGGCCTGAAGCAGTCGCAATATTCCGATATCTACGTGCCGTTGGCCGCACCGCCCAAGACCTACACCCTGGCTGAAGCTGAGCAATTGACGCTCAAGGCCGTCGCGCCGCTGGGGCCGGAATATGTGGATGCGCTGGGCAAGAATTTCCTCGGCAGCTGGATGCATGCAGTGCCGCAGGTGGGCAAACGGTCCGGTGCTATATGAATGGCATCGCCTACGACGTGCATCCCTTTGTCCTGACCAGCTTCAATGGCGATTACGAAAGCGTCAGCACCGTCGCGCATGAATGGGGTCACGCCATGCATTCGGTGCTGGCCAATGGCGCGCAGCCGTTCGAGACCGCGGATTACTCGATCTTTGTCGCAGAAATCCCGTCGACCACTAACGAAATGCTGTTGGCCGATTACGTAGCTGCGCATGCCAAAACCAAGGCTGAAAAGGTTTATGCGCTCAGCCAGCAACTCGAATTGCTGCGCGGCACGTTCTTCCGCCAGGCCATGTTTGCCGAATTTGAGCTGAAGTCACACGAAGCCATCGAGAAAGACCAGTCGCTGACCGGTGCGGACCTGACCAGAATCTATCTGGATTTGCTCAAGCGCTATCACGGTGATGCCGAAGGCGTGATGCATATTGATGATCTGTATGGCGCGGAGTGGGAATACATCCCGCACTTCTATACCGATTACTACGTGTACCAGTACGCCACCTCGATCAGCGCGGCCGCGTATTTTGCCGAAGGCATCGAGAAGGGCGACACCAAGCTGCGCGAGCAGTATTTCAATATGCTAAAGGCGGGCGGTTCGGATGATCCATATCAGATCGTCAAACGCGCCGGTCTGGATATGGCCAGCCCTGCGCCGTATCAGGCCATCATCGCGCGCATGAACAAGGTGATGGATGAGCTGGACGCGCTGACCAAATAAACGGCGCGGGGTGCGAGCCGGATGATTCCGGCGCGCCCAGTCCGCGTGGCGACGTCATGTATGGAAATACAAAAAAAACCCGGCCGAGGCCGGGTTTTGTATTTGCGACTTGCCAGTCCGCTCAAGCGCGCTTTTTTTCTTGCGAGCAGCAACCAGAGCAACCAGGCCCAGACCCATCAGGCGTAGGTTTCGGGTTCCGGTACCGGAGCGGTAACGGTGGACGCGAAGGCGTTCGTGTCTACCGAGTACAGGCCACCCTTCGAACCATCGGCAACGCCCGACACTTCGTAGTAGTAGTTGCCAGCAGCCAGGCCGTTGAACCAGCTGGTGTCATCACCGGTGGTGCCGCTGAAGTTGTAAGAGCCAATGGCAACCGAGCTGCCTTCTTTGAACAGGCTCACAACGCCGTTGATGATGTCGTAGCTGAAGCCGACCTTGGCTTTCAGGTTGGTGGAGCTAGCGGAAGAGCCCACGTCGCTCAGCGTTTCGGACAGCGTGAAGGTCAGGATGTCGTCGAAAGCGCCGGTAACATTAACTTGCTTGTAAGCGCTGTCGTTGTCGCCCAGGGTACCCAGATCGTAGGTGGTGGCGTGAGCGGACATTGCTACGAAAGCGGAGGCTGCGGCAACAGCCAGAAATTTGATAGAACGCATTGTGAAAACTCCTTGTGACAGACTGATATGTTGGTTTTGTGAAAGCCGCCTGCTGACGACGTGCTTATAGTAATCATGAAAGATTCTGTAAGCAAACCCTTTTAAGGCGAAATTAAGGGGTAAAACATACCGTTCGTCGGCAGCTGACAGTCAGTATAGGGCAAGGTCTTACAAACCATTAGAAAGCACTAATGTGCCGAGCTGTCGGCAATATGCAAGTTGTGCTGCCCCGCCGTGCGCGGCACCATGCCTCTCATCCGCGGTGCTTACAGGGTTGCACCGCACAAATACTGGGTTTGCCGATGGAAATACTGTTTACCGTGCTGGTTTTATTGCTGGCGGTGGCGCTCTCGGGCGTCGCCAGAAAGTGGCTACCGTTTGCGGTGCCCCTGCCTTTGATGCAGATCGCGATGGGTGCTGTGCTGGCCTGGCCCGTGCTCGGCTTGCACGTCACCTTTGATCCGGAACTGTTTTTTTACTGTTGTTTATTCCGCCACTCTTGTTTCTGGATGGCGCGCGCACGCCGCGTCGCGAGTTTGTGCAGAACAAACGGCCCATCCTGGCGTTGGCATTGGGTCTGGTTTTCTTTACCGTCGCCGGCGTCGGTTATTTTGTGAACTGGTTGATTCCGGAAATCCCTTTACCGGTGGCGTTTGCGTTGGCGGCGGTGTTGTCGCCGACCGATGCCGTGGCGCTGGGTGGCATTGTCGGCAAGGGGCGTATTCCGGATACGCTGCTGCAGATTCTGGAAGGCGAGGCGTTGATGAATGACGCGTCCGGCCTGGTCGCGTTCAAGTTCGCGGTGGTGGCCGCGATGACAGGTACGTTTTCATTACTGGATGCTTCCGCCAGCTTTGTATTGATTGCGCTGGGTGGGTTGGCGTGCGGCGCGCTGCTGGGAGTGGCCTTTGCCTGGGGCCGCAATGTGCTGGTGTCCTTCAGTGGCGACGAACCGGGGCCGCAAGTGGTGCTGATGCTGCTGCTGCCGTTTGCGGCCTATCTGGTGGCCGAGCGCCTGGGTGTATCGGGCATTTTGTCGGCGGTGGCGGCGGGGATGGCGGTGAATGCATCCGATCTGTTCAAAACCACCAGTCTGGCGACCCGGCTGCAAGCCAACAGCACCTGGACCATGATCGAGTTTGTCTTTAACGGCTGGTGTTTATTTTGTTGGGCCTGCAATTGCCGCACATCATCGGCCGGGCGTTGGTCGAGGCGCATCACGACAGCGCCACCGCCGCGTGGCAACTGGTCGGCTATGTGCTGGCGGTGATGCTGGCGCTGCATGTATTACGGTTTATCTGGGTCTGGGCGCTGCGCTATACCGCGCGGGCCGCTTTGCGCAAACAAGGCTTGCTGCATGTCAGCGCGGGCTGGCGCACGCTCAGCCTGATGACATTGGGGGGGCGTGCGCGGCGCGG
>BBFD01000322.1 GCA_001313065.1 Silvimonas sp. JCM 19000 | reverse complement strand
GCGCACACATGGATTTCGCAGTCCAGGTACAACTGCGCCGGCGCAATCAGCGCGACGTCCTGCAGCACCAGCGACAGATTGGATTTGCCCGCCAGCACCGGCACCAACCGCGCCACCAAAGCGCCCGACAACAGCGAAATGGTCTGACCATCAGCGACCCACTCCGCCGCACTACGCAGCGCGGCCAGTTCATCGCGCTTTTGCATGGTCTCGAGCGGCGCATTGGACAGTGCGTTTTTTCTGCTGCAAAGACGGGATATGCCGCGCCTTCCCCGCCGAGCGCATCAGATAGCCCTGCTCTTCGAGGTAATTGAGATCGCTGCGGATGGTGACGCTGGAAACGCCCAGCAGGCGGCTCAGGTCTTCCACCGTAATCTCGCCGTGCTTGCGCACCAGATCGGCAATTTGCAGGCGACGACGGAGCGGAGTGTTTCGGTTTGGCAGCATGGTGTCGAAAGTTTCGAAAGTTTTGTATTTCGTTACGAAAATACTACGCAAACGGATTGCGACGTGTCAACCACGGGTTGCACCACGGCATCCAGGCTCGCGCAGCGGCCGGGGCGTTATTTATTGCAAAGCTATGAATTTTAAATAATTTATTTAAATGACGACGACCGATAAACGGCACCACCACGCAGCAAGCGCGCATGCTTTGCAGCGCTTTTTGCATCGATCAGCGCGTAGTCGGAGCAACCTGGCAACGTAAAACCGGGGTAATCAAGGCTGGGATTGTTTCAGCTTCGGCCGCCTTTCGAAAGAAACGAAAGAAAAAAAACTGCGCCACGTCCTGCGCCTGTAGAGCGCGGCCCACGACCCATGCAGCGTGGCCGCGAAGGCAGCTGCTCATTCATGCCGCTGGCGCGACAGGCACGGCGCAATGATCCACGCAACACCCGCACCGCCCCGCATGCCAATGACATGGATTTCCAGGCATACTCAAATCAACCACCCGGGAGAGGTTGATGGCCGTCGAGAATAATGCTGCTGCGCAGCCGCACAATAAAACGCCAGGGGCGCAGCGCTTTGATCTGGTGCGCTATTTCTTTTGGCTGTCGCTGGTTTTGATGGGCGTTGCCACGCTGGCGATGGCGGGTTATTTGCGCTATTTCTCCAGCGAACAAATGCTGCAATTAGAAAAAAGTCCGCGCCGCATCCCTGGTCCAGGTTTTTTGAAAACTCACTGTGGCCGCACTTCAAGCCGCTGACGCAAATGAGTGATGACGTGGCGCGCATGCGCGCGCTGGCCACGCAAGAGCAATTGCAAAGCACGGTAATCCGGCTGATGCAGGGCACCGATGTGTCCGGCTCAAGGTTTATGCGCTGGATGGCATGACCGTGTTTTCCACCAATCCCAAACAAGTGGGCGAAAGCGAAAACGGCAATCCGGGGTTTGAATCTGCGGTCGGCAATATCCCGGTCAGTGCATTGGCCCATCGCAACAGCATCGATGCCTTTGATCGCAAATTAACGGATCGCGATCTGATTTCGACCTACGTACCGGTGCATGGCCCAGGCGGCAAGGTAGAAGGCGTGCTGGAAATCTATGTGGATGCCACCGCTTTTGTCGCCAGCACCCGCATGCAATTAATGTGGCTGACCATCGCCATCATCCTGTCGATGATTGCGCTGTATATCGCGCAAATGCTGGTCGTCAAACGCGCGGGCAATATCATCAAAAAACCAGGCGGCCAAGCTGGTGGAAATCAATCGCGAGCTGGATCAGCGGGTTGAATTGCGCACGCGCGAGCTGGGCGATACCAACCGCTTGCTGGAAGGCGAAATTGAAGAACGCCGTAATGCCGAAGAGCGGCTGCATCAATTAGCCCATCACGATCCGCTGACCCACCTTCCCAATCGCTTGCTGTTCAAGCAAAGACTGGAAGACGCGCTGGTGTCCACCGCGCAGGCGCAACCGCCACTGGCGGTTATGTTTCTTGATCTGGATCGTTTTAAAGATGTGAACGACACGCTCGGTCATTTTATTGGCGATCAATTGCTGATTGCGTGGCAGAGCGGCTGATCACGCATGTACGGCCGGGCGATACGCTGGCACGCATAGGCGGCGATGAATTTGTCTGCATATTGGCCGGCGTCGACACGGCCGACGCGGTAAATCCGGTGGCCGAGCGCTTGTTGTCTTTATTTAATCTGCCGTTTCGCATCAGCGATAACGACATTCATCTGTCCGCCAGCATCGGGGTAAGCTTTTCGCCGCAGGATGGTAGCGACTTTGATGCGCTGGTCCGCAAAGCGGATATCGCCATGTATCAAGCCAAAGCCATGGGCCGCAATCGGCACCAGATCTACACGCACCAGATGTCGGTGGCGGCGGAAGAACGCGTGCAGATCGAACGCCATTTGCGCCGCGCGATCGAGGCTCAAGATATTGAGGTTTATTTCCAGGCCAAAGTGGATTCCGCGAGCGGGCGTCTGGTTGGCGCCGAAGCCTCGCGCGCTGGACTGATCCGGTGTTGGGGTCGGTGCCGCCGGCGCGCTTTATTCCAGTGGCCGAAGATTCTGGCCTGATCGTTAAACTGGGGCAGCAAGTCCTGGAAAAAACCTGCCAGCAAATCGCGCAATGGCGGGCCGATGGTTTTGCCCTGGATTCGGTCTCGGTCAATTTGTCGGTTAAACAACTGGAACTGGACGACTTTGCCATTCGACTTGATCGGCTGCTGAAATCGCACGATTTGCCCGCCTGGGTATTGGAACTGGAAATCACCGAAAGCGTGATCATGGCCGTCGCTGACGCCTTTAGCGTGCTCGAGGCCATACGCGCGCTGGGCGTTAAATTGTCGATTGATGACTTTGGCACCGGCTATTCGTCATTGGCTTATCTCAAACAATTGCCGGTCGATATCCTGAAAATTGACCGCGCATTTGTCACCGGCATTGGCACCGGCATCGATAGCGAAGCGATCATCCGCACCATCATCGGCCTGGCCCGTAGCCTGGGGCTGAACACCGTGGCGGAAGGCGTCGAAGAACAAGCGCAGGTCGACTTTTTTTTGCAACGCGAGGGCTGCACCACCATCCAGGGCTATTTTTTTATGGCCGCCCGCAGACGGCGGAATTGTTCATGCGGGATTGGCGCGCGCAAATTGCATAAACAGCGCCGCTGCGATGGCTTTGCACCCGAGCGGGCCGCGACGCATCAATAATTGAACGATCTGCTTACGCTGGCGGGACCGTCATATTCCACGGCCTTTTGCCGCTTTGGTTTCCGCTAATAAACGAGCGATAAACCACATTTTTTCAATGGCTTGAGGCGCATTTTCGGCATTCCGTTTCCGCTATTTTTTCCGCTTGCTGCGCGACCGCTTTGCAGCGTTGCGCGCAAGGTTGCCCTTACGCGGAAATCCGCAACCACGGCTGCTCCCCGCCAAATGCCGTCCGCAACCGCTCAATAAACAGCCGCGTTTTGGTATTCACATGCCGCGCGGTGGGGGTGACTGCATGCAGGGGCAGCACCGGGCTAGTGTAGTCGGGCAGTACCCGTTGTAGCTCGCCGCTGTGCAGATGGCGGGCCACCACAAAATCCGGGCCATAGACGATGCCGCCGCCTGCCAGCGCCACCGCCAACATCACGGCGGTGTTATTGGCGCTAAAGCGGCAGGGATAATCGAGTTCCTGCGTGTTGCCGGCGGCATCGCTAAAGCGCCATGCGCCGTGGTCACTTCGCCCAGATAGCCTATCAGTTGATGGTTTTCCAGATCGGCGGGATGGCGCGGTACGCCCGCTGCGGCCAGATAGGCCGGGGTGGCGCAGGCCAGCAACTGGCAGTCGGCCAGCTTGCGTGCAACCAGATTGGAATCGGGCAGTCGGCCGATGCGCAGCGCGATATCCATCCCCTCTTCGATCAGATCAACAAAGCGATCCTGCAACTGCAACGTCACCTCGACGCCAGGAAATTCCGCCATGAAATCGGCCACCAGCGGCCCCAGAAACAGGGCCCCAAAGGTAATCGGCGCGGCGATGCGCAGGCTGCCGCGCGGCGTGGATTGCAGGTCCGCGGCTTCGCTGTCAGCTTCTTGCAGATCGTCGAGGATACGTTTGCTTTTAACAAAGTAGGCACGACCGGCATCGGTCAGGTTGAGCTGGCGCGTGGTGCGCTGTACCAGCCGTACGCCACCTGGTCTTCCAGTGCGGCCAGGTAACGCCCTGCCATTACGGGTGAGAGGCCAAAACGACGGCCTGCGGCGGCGATACTGCCGTCTTCCACTGCGGCGACAAAGACCGACAGGCTGATAAAGCGATCCATGGTTTTCCCCGCGTGTATTCGCTACTTTGAGTTTGCATTCTATATACGCAGTGGCGCATTCACTACCTGGCGAGCGTCCGGACAATAGCCATACACAGACGCGCCGTCTTTCGCGGCCGCAGGTACACCGGAGTGTTTCAACATGAAAATCCACAATCAGAATGTCGAACTCGATGTGACCGATACCCAGCTCGGCGATACCGCGCTGGTGTTTCAACATCATTGGGGCGGCTCGGCGGCCACATGGAACGGCGTGATCGAACAATTGCGCGGCCAGTTCCGTTGCGTGGCCATCGATGCGCGCGGTGCGGGCAGTTCCTCGGCCCCGGCCAGCGGCTATCGCACGGCGGACCACGCCAGCGATACGCGCGCG
>BBFD01000321.1 GCA_001313065.1 Silvimonas sp. JCM 19000 | reverse complement strand
CGCGAAGGTGGTTTCAACCGTGATTCCGCTCCGCGTGAAGGCGGCTTCAAGCGCGAAGGTGGTTTCAACCGTGATTCCGCTCCGCGTGAAGGTGGCTTCAAGCGCGAAGGTGGTTTCAACCGCGACTCCGCTCCGCGTGAAGGTGGCTTCAAACGCGAAGGTGGCTTCAGCCGCGATGCAGCTGCACCGCGTGAAGGTGGCTTCAAGCGCGAAGGCGGTTTCAACTCCGCTCCGCGTGAAGGCGGCTTCAAGCGCGAAGGCGCACGTGATGGCGCTCCGCGTAGCGACCGTGCCATCCGTGGCGAATTTGCCCGTCGCAACAACCGCGGCGAGTAATCTGCCAGCCCAGCCGGGCTTGCCCGGCTAAAACAAATGCCTCCTTTTTGGAGGCATTTGTTTTTTTCAGCTTCCAGAACCGCATCAGATCATGACCGCTGTCCATATCCGCCCTGTCACCCTGGCCGATCTGCCGCCATCGACACCATTCAGCAAGCCTGTTATCCCGCCGGATTTCATGAACCGCTGGCTGCATTCGCCAGCAAACTGCACGCCTCGCCGCATTCCAGCTGGCTGGCCGAGCAGGCGGGCCGCGTGGTGGGCTATTTCTTTACGCATCCTTGGTGTGGTGCACAGCCACCCAAGCTCGGCCAGGCACTGCCCGCGCTCAGCACGCCAGCCGATACCCACTTCTGGCACGATCTGGCCGTCCTGCCCCAGGCGCGCGGCCGGGGGATTGCGCCCGCACTGGTCGAACATGCCATGGCCTGGGGTCGCGCTCACGGTTTGCGGCAGACGCGCCTGGTGGCCGTGCTGCAGGCAGAGGACTTCTGGCGGCGCTGGGGCTTTGTGCCGGAACGTACTATCGACGGCTACGGTGATGCTGCCGTACTGATGCGACTGGCGCCCACGCCCGCCTGACCAGCAAGCCAGCGCACCGGGGCGGGCCACATTCGCTAGAATGACAAGATTACCGACCGGAGCAATTACATGATCAAACGCAATCGCCCTTCCCGCCGTGGTCGCAGTCCGGCGGATGAAGTGGATCTGATCCGGCTTTCTGAAGGCATGGCCAGCTCCACCAGCCGCCTTGAAGACCAATTCTGGCAAACCCGCCTCTCCACCCTGGTGGAGCGTCTGCTCAACGACAAAGAAGAAGACACGCTCAACAGCGCGCTCGACCAACTCAGTGAAAACGACGTTGAGGCGTATAACGCGTTGGCCGACACCATCGAAAGCGTGTGCGAATCAACCACCATCAGCATCGACGGCAAGGTATGGGACGTCCTGATGTTCAGCGCGCCCTTGCTGACGTGGTCGCGCTGGCAAATTGCCTCGGGCAATATCCCGGCCGAAACGCTGCGCAATGTACGCACACAACTGGGCGCCCACGTCTTTGCCCGCAACGCCCAGATCGGCATCGGCGATTTTCTTTACAGCCCCGACCAACTGCCGCGTGGTTTTGTGCCGACGCTGGAATTGCTGCAAGCGCTCACCCAGGCCGCCTTCGGCAATGGCAGCTATGCCGTGCCGCCCGGATTACCAGAAACCCGCCCCTTCCTGTCCGACACCCGTTACGTGATTGGCGTCGTGGCCGTGCCGCAAGGCGGAGCCCTGTTCCGCTGGCAAGAAGAGGATGGCGATAGCGACGAGGCCATCGATCAATGGCAACGCAGGGTGCGGCAGCTATGTCGCCCTTATTGCCTGGCGCGGCATTTGAGGCGCTGCTCCCCGGCGCCTATCACACCACCTGGCGTGAGGCAGATCGGGCATCGCGGGCGTATTCGCTGCGGGCCACGGTGGCGTTCCTGATGCTGACCCTGAATCTGGGCGCGCGCGAATTGCAGGCGGTCATCGGGCCATTCCAGGGCAAACGACTGGAAGAATATCGCGTGGGCTTTTTTTTACGTCGCGGCGAAGACAAAGTGCTACATGGCGTGGTCTGGCCGTTGCTGGATGGCGAGGATGAGCACACCGATTGCGTGGCGCAAATCGAGGCCGTGCTGAAGGAAATCGGCATCGTCGACATCATGGTGCACGAGCATGACTTTCCGCTCGATTATTGCGACGACTGCGGCTCGCCACTGTACCCGACGCCGGAGGGTGAATTGCTGCATACCGAAATGCCGGAAGAACCGGAAACCACCTCCACCCCGCGCCATCTGCATTAAGCGCGAGCGCACAGGCAAAGCGTCCGGCGCGGACGCCTTGCCTGCCAAACCATCACACCAGTCCGCGCGCCGACAATTCGCTTTTCAGATAGGCATAGAACACCGGCGCCGCGGCCAGCCCGCCGATGCCGAACAGTGCTTCCATCAACAACATTGCCAACAGGATTTCCCAGCACTGGCCCGGATGCGGCCGCCCACGATTTTGGCGTTCAGAAAATATTCCAGCTTGTGGATCAGCACCAGAAACAACAAAGAGCCCGCCGCAATCTGCAAGGAATGCGACAAGCTCACCACGATGATCACGGTGTTGGAAATCAGATTGCCAATCACAGGCAGCAGCCCCACGATAAAAGACACCAGAATCATGGTCTTTACCAAGGGCAAATGCACGCCGCAGGCGGGCAAGATGATGGCGAGATAAATGGCGGTAAAAGCGGTATTGATCGCCGAAATCCGGATCTGCGCAAATACCACCTGGCGAAATGAATAAGTAAACAGCCGCATGCGCCGCATCAAGCGGCTGATAAGGGCTTGATATGGGTATCCAGCAAAACGTCGTGCACCGCCACCATCACGCCGATCACCAGCCCGATCAATCCATGCACAAAGGCCATGCCGGCTTCGGTCCCAAAGATGCGCATTTCGGTGGAATGCGCGCGTAGCCAGTCCACGCTCATGCTGCGGATTTCGTCGCCGCTATTGGCAGATTGTCGGCCAGCCACGGCGGCAAGGTCTGGCTGGCGTCTTCGATAATCAAGGCCATGCGCGCAAACAGGGCGGACAGCCCGGCCTCGCTGCGCACAAAGGCGGCCGTGGCAATGCCCAGCGCCACAAACAGCCCCACCACTACCGCCACCAGCAAGATCGCCACCAGCAGACGCCCCCGCACGCCCTGCGCCAGCCGTGACACCACCGGCGCCAGCGAATGAATCAGCGTAAACGCAATCAGCCGGTAAACAGCGCCGGCACCAGATGCAGCAACAGCACGCCCAGCAGTAGCGCAAAAGCGATGAGCCACGCTGCGACGTCCAGCTTGAAATTGCCGGGCATGACGCAGGGTGGTTCTTGCAGGGGAGCCTTGTTAGATTTCACGTGGGAACCAGAGCGCAAAGAAGTTGCCAAGAATAACGGGAAATTAAGCAGATGCGTATATACCCGACCCCGGCCCTTGTGATTAGCCGGGCCCACGCAGACGGACTGTGACAACCTGATACAGGTTCCGCGCGTTTCGACTAAGATCAGCCACAAATAATCAGCCAGACCTACCGGAGAAAAAAACATGCCCCGCTTGTCACACCTTGCACTGCCGTTGGTCCTCGCCAGCGTGCTGGCTGGCCCCGCCCATGCGGCCCTGCCCGTTGGCAGCGATGCACCTGCCTTCACCACCCAGGCATCGCTGGGCGGCAAGGTGTTTGATTTCAAATTGAGCGATGCGCTAAAGAAAGGCCCGGTGGTGCTGTATTTTTATCCGGCCGCATTCTCGAAAGGCTGCACCATTGAAGCCCATGATTTTGCCGAGGCCATCGACAAGTACCAGGCTTTGGGTGCGACCGTGATTGGCATCTCCGCTGACGACATTGAGACGCTGAACAAGTTTTCGGTATCGGAATGCCGCAGCAAGTTTGCCGTGGCCTCGGATGCCGACAAAAAAAATCATGACCGCCTACGACGCCACACTGGCCTTCAAATACGCCAATCGCACGTCTTATGTGATTAGCCAGGATGCAAGATTGCCTACGAATACACTGCGCTCAGCCCGGACAAACACGTGGCCAACACCTTGCAAGCCGTGCGTGCCCTGGTCACCACCAAGGGCGCGGGCAGCAGCACGGCGCAATAAGCCAGGGCAGGCAGCTATTCCACTTCGTGATGGCTGCGGAAATTTTCCAGCGCCTCTTTGCCTTGCGGCGAGAGGCGAAACAGCCCCAGTTCGTTTTCAGTCACATAGCCCAGTTGCATCAACTGGCGTTTTTTCTTGCTCGCCCACTGTCAGTTGCAGCAAAGGCGACTCATCCAGGGTTTTGAGCGCGTTATAGACAGCAAGTGTCATGGGCGCGGTTGAGGCAGAGGTAAGGATCGGTTCCATTGCAAGCTCCTGGCCGATGCGGCAAACGCCGCGACGCTGCCATGATGCGCGCAACGCGCCCTGCAGCCAGTCCGCAGCATGCGCAGATTGCTGTAGGTGTGAGCGCCGTCCGACGTTTGAGCCGTGGCGGCGGTCGCGGGCATATATCACGCCGTGATATATTTCGCTTCCTTTCAGATCAACGATGAGCCGGTTTGATGCACGGGTTTTTTCACTGGCTGCATAGCTTTCGTCCCGCCGCCACCACCGCCAGCCGCCGCGAGCGCCTGCTTGGCTGCATCGGCGCCGCGCTGGGTTTGTGGCTCACCGAGTTTCTGAGCCGCGACGTGCTGGGCCAGTTGAACCGTGGTTTATTGCGCCGATGGGCGCTTCGGCGGTATTGCTGTTTGCGGTCCC
>BBFD01000320.1 GCA_001313065.1 Silvimonas sp. JCM 19000 | reverse complement strand
GCAGGCCTCGGCCGCCAGTTCACGCAGGTCGCGGCGGATGGTGTCTTCGGAGGTGCCAAAGGCGTGGGCGAGGTCGGCGGCGAGTACGCGGCCGTCGCGCACCAGCATTTCAAGTATGGTTTTTTTTGCGTTCTGTGGTCAGCATGGTTTGCACGAAGATGCTTGTATTGCACGAAACTGCACGATAGCATGAATACTCATTTTCGGGAACAGGAGCTCCCCATGCTGACCACGGCAGAGCGCGTGCGCATTATCGATACCCAGGTGTTGTCGGACGATTGGTATGTGCTCAAAAAAAACCACGTTCGACTTTTTTACGCCGCGATGGCATCTGGCAACGGCAAAGCCGCGAAACCTATGATCGTGGCAATGGCGCGACCATTTTGCTGTTTAACCGCCAGCAACAAACGGTGGTGCTTACCCGCCAGTTCCGCTTGCCGGTGTTTGTGAATGGCCACGACGGCATGTTGATCGAAGCGGCGGCGGGCCTGCTGGATAACGCCACGCCCGAAGCGCGCATCCGCGCCGAAGTGGAAGAAGAAACCGGCTACCGCGTGGGCGAAGTGCACAAGGTCTTCGAGGCCTATATGAGCCCCGGCTCGGTCACCGAAAAACTGCATTTTTTTTATTGCGGAATACGCCGCCGATGCCCGTATCCATGCCGGGGGCGGCGTTGAGGCGGAGGGTGAAGATCTGGAAGTGATCGAGATGACGCTGGCCGCAGCCCTGGACGCGATTGCGCACGGTGAAATCGTCGATGGCAAAACCATCATGTTGTTACAACATCTCGCCTTGCGCGGGCTGACCGGGGAGCGCGCGGCATGAGCAGCCAGATGATTTTGATTGCAGGGCCTTATCGCAGCGGCACCGACGGCGATCCGGTCAGGATTGCGCTTAATCTCAAACATCTGGAGCGCGCGGCGCTGGATGTATACCAACGCGGCCATATGCCGCTGATCGGCGAATGGGCCGCGCTGCCGTTGGCGGCCATGGCCGGTTCGCAGGCCGTGGGCGACGCCATCAGCGAACAATATATGTACCCGGTGGCGCACCGCTTGCTGCAGCGTTGCGATGCGGTTTATCGCATCGAAGGCGCATCAAAAGGCGCGGATCAGGATGTGCAACTGGCCTTGGCGTGGGGCAAGCCGGTCTATCACGCGCTGGATGAGGTACCGCTGGCCACGGCCCCCGTCTGATGGCGGGCGCTCAGGCGGCGATTTTCTCGTCCGCGCGCAGCGTCAACACCTGCACGCCATGACGCGTCACCGCCACCGTATGTTCAAACTGCGCCGATAACTTGCCGTCGCGCGTCACCACCGTCCAGCCATCGGCTTGGGTGTAGATGGCGCGAGGCCCTGGTTGAGCATGGGTTCGATGGTAAACACCATGCCTTCGCGCAAAACCAGGCCGGTTCCGGGCGTACCGAAATGCAGCACTTGCGGCTCTTCGTGCATTTCGCGGCCAATACCGTGGCCGCAATATTCGCGCACCACCGCAAAGCCGTGCTGGCGCGCGTGGCGTTCGATGGCGTGGCCCACATCGCCGAGGGTAGCGCCGGGGCGCACGGTTTTTTTTATGCCTTTCCACAAGGCTTGATACGTGACCTGTACCAGCCGCCGCGCTTCTGGCCCGACATTGCCCACCAGATAGGTTTTGCTGGAATCGGCGATATAGCCGTTCTTCTCCAGCGTGATATCAAAATTGACGATATCGCCATCCTGCAGCATCTCCGCGGGCGAGGGCACGCCATGGCACACCACCTGGTTGCGCGATGAATTCAGTGCATAGGCATAGCCGTACTGGCCTTTGCTGGCCGGGCGTGCGTTCAGGTCATGGACGATAAATGCCTCGACCAGATCGTTTACCTGCATGGTCGACATGCCAATCAAATCCAGCGTATCCAGCCGGGCAAACACGCTGGCCAGCAGGCGCCCAGCCTCGGCCATCACGGCGATTTCTTCGGGCCGCTTGGTCATGGCGTTGCTACCCGAAAGGCGGCAGTCTCAACGCCAGCGGCGCGTAATTCGCGCGCGACAATCTCATTAAAACTCAGCGTCGGGTTCATCTCGCCAACATGCCCATCTTGATCCAGAACGCCGCCTGCGCATTGATGGAACGGCACGATACCGCGCTGGCCTTGCGCATTTGATCGTGCAGTTCGTCGTCGATATTTACGATGCCCATCGCTTATCCGTATATATGTTCCATATACGAATCATATATTCGGCCGGCAACGCGGCGCAAGCGGCGTGACAAAGCGCGCGGCTGCTTAGGCAAAGTCAGTGGAGCGCGTGACCGCCTGCCACTGGTCGATCTCGGCACGCAACGCATCCAGCCGCGTGCGCACCAGGCCCAGCGCGTCGCTGCCCAATAACAGCTGCGCAGGGGGTGCGTTATGCGCAATCAAATCCACCAACATCTGGCCCGCCTTGGCGGGGTCGCCCAGTTGCTTGCCCGATTTGGCTTCGCGCGCGGCGCGGATGGGGTCAAACAGTGCGTCGTAATCGGCAATGCTGCGTTCTGAGCGCACCATCGAGCGTCCGGCCCAATCGGTGCGGAAGGATCCAGGCGCCAGCGCAGTCACATGGATGCCCAGCCCGCGCAGTTCTTGCACCAACGTGTCGCTGATGCCTTGCAGCGCAAATTTGCTGCCGCAGTAATAAGCGATGCCGGGCATGGTGATAAATCCACCCATGGAGGTGACGTTGATAATGTGCCTTTGCGGCACTGGCGCATGGTGGGCAACACGGCCTTGATCATGGCCACCGCGCCAAACACATTGGTGTTGAATTGTGCGATCAGTTCGTGCAGCGGCGATTCTTCCAGCGTGCCTTCGTGACCGTAACCGGCGTTATTGATCAGCACATCGATCGGGCCAAACTGGTTTTGCAACTGGGCGACCGTGGGTTCGATGGCGGCAAAATCGGTCACATCCAGCACCACCGCATGGGCATTGTGCGGGTGCAATGCCGCAAATTCAGCGCAGGCCTCCGGCTTGCGCACGGTGCCAATTACGCGATGGCCTGCCGCCAGCAAGGCAACGGCAAAGGCGCGGCCAAAGCCGGAGGACACGCCGGTAATCAGCACGGTTTTGTTGTTCGGGGTAGGGGACAAGCTCATAAGGGCAACTCCAGTCAGAACGGTTAAACAGTGCCGCCATGCTAGGCGCGCCCCGCGTTGCCGCTAAGACCCGATGCTCTGCATGTTTAGCCTGATTGTCTGACCAGGCCCCGCAGGCACGCCGACAGTGGCAAAGTAGCGCCATCGCTTTTGGCCGTATCGACCATGCCTGCCACCGCCCGCAAAACCACCACCGTACTCGTGCCCGAAGCCATCGAATTATTGGCCAGACTGGCCCCGATTGAAGGCTATAACCTGACCGGCCTGGACGATATCCGCCTGTTGCGCTCGGATCGGCCTTGACGCGCACGCCGGTGTTATACGAGCCCGGCATCGTCATTGTGTGCCAAGGCCGCAAGCGTGGTTATCTGGGCGACCAGGTGTATATCTACGATCCACAGCATTACCTGGTGGTGTCGGTGGCTTTGCCTTTTTTTCGATGGAGACCGAGGCCAGCGCGAGCGAGCCGCTGCTGGCGCTTTATCTACGCCTCGACTTCAATCTGGCCACCGATCTGATGTTGCAGCTGGATGCCCTCGCCCATTTGCCCACCGCGGCCCCGCGCGGCATGGCATCGACCCGCTGGATACGCGCATGGCCGATAGTGTCCTGCGCTTGTTGCGTGCCCTGGCGTCGCCGCTCGAAACGCAGCTACTCGGCCCAGCGCTGGTGCGGGAAATTTATCTGCACGTGATGCTGGGCGAACAAGGCGGATCGATGCGCGCCGCGCTGGCTGCACATGGTCAGTTTGGCAAGATCGGCCGCGCCATCCAGCGCATCCACCAATCGTTTGCGCAACCGCTGGATGTACCGTCATTGGCGGCGTCGGCAGGCATGAGCGTCGCCACCTTCCATGTGCATTTCAAAGCGGTGACCGATAGCTCGCCGATGCAATATCTCAAGTCGACGCGCTTGCACCAGGCGCGCTTGTTGATGGCACGCAATGGCATGACGGCCGGGGCGGCCAGCGCGCAGGTGGGCTACGAAAGCGCCTCGCAATTCGGCCGCGAGTTCAAGCGCCTGTTTGGCCGCAGCCCGCTGCAGGAAGTGGCGCGGATGAAGCAAAGCTTTGCCTTGCTCGACCCCGCGCCCTCACGCGGTTTTGTCTCGTCGCACTAGGCGGCCTGGCTTTGCGGCGTTAAGGTCTGCGCAAACTGGCGGATGATCTGTGCGATCTCTTGCGGCGCTTCGGCGGGCAACAGATGGCCTTTGCCGGGCAGCAAATGTAGCTCGGCGGCCGGATAGAGCGGGGCGATCTTGCTGGTTACCACGGCCAGCGGGTCCACCCGGTCCAGCTCGCCCGCGATGATACTCACCGGCACCTGCACTCGCGCGGCCAGCGCGCTCAAGTCCTCGCGGCTGCCAATCTCCAGCCAGCCCGCCCTGGCTGGCGCACTCAGGCGCAGCGCATCGTCCCGCAATTGCTGGCGGGTTGCGCTATCCACCGCGCTCCCCAGCAACACGTTGTCCAGCGTCCATTCCACCGCGCCCAGAAACGCATAGGCGCCGTGCATTTGCTGGCGCTGGGCTTCATCAATCGCCATCGGTGACAGCGGCGAA
>BBFD01000319.1 GCA_001313065.1 Silvimonas sp. JCM 19000 | reverse complement strand
CGTCGACCAGGCTGAACGAGGCGGCGCGGTAATGCTGCGCGCTAAAATGGGCCAGCACGCCCGCGCGGCGCTCGGGCGCGATCTCCAGCCGCGTATTGTCGAGTTGCACATCGTAGGCGACGCCAAGCGGATCAATCGCAATGCGGTTGCGCTGATAGCTGCCCAGATCGGGTACCAGCATATGCCCCGCCGCATCGGTCACCCCGACGCGCCGGTTTTCCAGCAACACCGGCACCCCGGCCACGCCATCGGTGGAGACCAGGGCAAAACCGTCGTCGATGCGGCGGCTGGCAAACACGTCGCCATCCATCCACACCAGCGCGCCCGCTGCGCCCAGATAAGCCGTGCTGGTATCGCTGTCTCGCTGCACTGCGGCGTAGGCATCGGTATAGCGGTTGCGATAATCCAGCCGCGCCAACGCGTGGCCCGGGGTGGTGGCACTCAAACGCCAACCGGTGCCGCCGGCATCATCGAGCGAGCGACTGAGATCAAAGCCGTATTGCCCAGTCCCGCCATCGCCATTGGCCGATAGCGCCGCGTTCAGATTGTTGCCGAAGTGGTAATCAAGGTTAAAAAAAATACGCCACGGCTGGCCGGATTCAGGGCATCGCGATAAGCGCTGGCGTAGACCGACCAATCGCGTCCGCCCTGCCACGACCAGGACAAGGAATAGACGCGCGCACTGCCCAATGCGCCCGAGCGCTGCCCGACCAGGCTGACATCAAGGCTCTGCGCGGCGCCCAGCGGCAAACCCACGCTCACCTGATCGCTTTGCGCCAGCACAGGCGCGCCTTCGTGCGCCGCCAGATCGGCATAGGCCGCATTGGCACGCGTCATCTGCGCATTAATCGAGACCGCAGGAGTAATCCACTGATAGCCAACTGCCATTGCCGCCCAGCCCCATTGCTGAAGCCGCGGCGCCATGCAACACGCCTGCCTGGCCCAGTTGCAGCAATGCCCCGCCCCCGGCATTGGCCAGACCCGCACCGCCCTCGCCATGGGCTTCCAGCGTAATGGCATCCGACCAGCCGTAGCGGAGCGAGCCGATGGCCACCGGCTGGCCCAGATAATCAAAACTGTTCAGGCCGTAATTGCGCCGGACAAAGCCACCATGCAGGCCAAAGTCAAAGACCCCCGGCGTCAGCAAGCGGGTGTCCACGTACAAGGGCACCTGGGTGACCACGCTACGCCCCAGCGGATCGGTGACCACCACCGTGGCCTTGCCCGCGCCGGTAATCGCAGGCGGCGTATTGAACACAAACGGGCCAGCGACATTGTTGGCGTTAAACGTGCGCACGCCATTCACATACAGATCAACCGCCGAGGGCACCACGCTGCTGCCGCCCAGCGCGGGCAAGGGCCAGGTAATCAGTTCGGGTTGCAGACTGAAATCGCGCATCCAGCCGACGCCGCCAGATGCACCGCGCGCGACCAACTGGTGGCGCTGCTGATCTGGTCGCCCACGGTCCAGGTGGTGAGCGCGGCAGGGTCGGCGCGGGACCACCAGGTGTCGTAACGGATATAGCCGCCGCGCACGCCACTGGCGCCGCGTCCGCTGCGGTTACCCACGCCCGTACTGGATACATAGCCGTCGTGGTCAAAGGCGCGCAGTTCACTCCACAGCGCCCACTGATTGACGCCGCCCACCAGCGGCACTGATACATTGCTGTCGTAGTTAAACACCACGCCACGATCCGCGTTGGCGGGTGGCGCTGGCCGCTGCGGCGTGCCCAGCTCGATCAATTGCATACGCGCAGGCTGGGCGGTCAGGTGCAGGCGCTGTTCGGCAGCGTCAAAACGCCAGCTCAGGCCGGGCACCGCATTCAGGGCGATGCGCCCATCGGGCCCGGTCTGGTCAAACGGCAAACCAGCCGTGCGCAAACCCAGTTGTTCCAGATCCGCGCGGCGCAACCATGGCACGCCCTGTTCGATTCGCACGCTGGGCAGCACGCTGCTATCCAGCCCGTTAAGCGTAATGGCCGGATAGGTCTCGTAGCTCGCCATGCCGACGGGTGCTGGTTCTGCCGCATACGCAACGCCCGCCTGCACCAGCGCCCCCAGCACGCACACGCAGCATGCGCCTCGCATAAACGGCCGCGCTACAAGGCGGCCGTGAGCGTCTGGCCGTTAACATCGAGTTGCACCTGTTTGAAATTACCCTCATCCACGCCGCAGGCAGACGGCGCTGCCAACTGCGGGCGCATGTGCAAACACATAGCCGAGCAAGCCTTATCCAGCACATGCAAGCTACCGTCGCGCGCCACCAGCGTCACGGCGCCGATGCGGGCATAGCGGCCGCCGGTGTTGCTGAAATCCAGCGTGAGTTGGCGCGATTGCAACCGGGCCTGTACCTCCACCGCGGCCGGTGCCGTCCCCGGGGGGGTGACAAACGCGGGGAGCGAATAGCGGAACATCACGTTAACACCCATTTTTTGTGGCGCTGGTCTGAGTGACTTCGTCCACCCACAGCCGATAATTTTCTTCTGCCGCCAGCGGGGCGGAAGCCACCCGCACCACCCGGACACCTGGTGCGCGCCCGGCGCCAGCTTGAGCATGGGCGGGCTGGCCAGCATGGCGTGGCTGGCGCTTAATTGATCGTCATTGGCACGCACCGCCCAGTCAAAAAATGCGCACCTGCGCATAAATGGGCTGGTCACCGCTATTGGATAAAACGATTTGCGCTGGCCCGCCGCTGGATTCGATATAAACCGGCGCAACCTGCAAAGATGCTGCCAATGCCATCTTGGGTAGCCAGAACGTTGCTTTTGCCCATTTCGCCGCGCCCATTTTCGTTTCCTGATGCAGAAAGGTGTTTTCAATTTATTAGATGCCACCTTCAAGTCAAGTCTGATTTTTTTTAAATAATGTTCTATCGGCGGCGAAATAGAATAAAGCCGATGGCGCAGATCGGCTTTATTTAAACATTGCAAATGAGCAATTCCATGTTGGCAATTATTCAGAAGGTAACTGTTGCCGTCACCGTCGACGTGTAATTGCCCGAAGGCGGGGTATTCTGCACCGGCACCTTGCCATACAAAGTAAGCGTCTGTTCTGCGCCACTGCCGGTGCCGCCCACCGTGTCGGTGCCTTCGGTATTACCCCAGATGCTGGTGCGCGCCGCGTCGCTGTAGATATTGTATTTGACGGTATCTTTGGCCGCGCTGGCCATCAGGCGCGATGCCACGGTGGAGCCGGTGGTATTGCCTGCATTCAGCGCGATGGTATACGGCGCTTTGTTAGTGCACATCACGTTCAAAGTGCTGGTCACTGAAGTGTCTTTATCCAGCAAACCGGTGGTACCAAAATCCATGGCATTGGCCGTGGTGAATTTGCATTGCGCCTGCACCACCAGACGGGCATCAAAAGTAGTGGTGGCGCTGCCCGCATAAGCCTGGCCGGTTAAAGCGAGCAATGCGGTCAATGCGGTCAGGGCAAAACGAATTGTGCGTGGCATGATGAGGATCTCCTGTTAAATGGATGAGCCATTAAAATCCTCATGACACCGGCATTCAATTGCACAATTACCACAAATCCGACTATTTCTGGCGTATTGATTGCGATGTTTATTTTTTTACAAATCGCCGCTTGAAAAATTAACAGCGCATAAACCGGCCAGCGCATTCAATCCAGGAAAGATCTGATCGAATTGCATATCGATAAAATGGCCTGGTGGTTTTTTTTAATCACTGATCGATAAGCCGCAGTAGCCCGCGCGCCCTCCCCTCAATACATCACCGTCACGACCAGGGTATCCAGATAAGTACCGGCCTGCGGATTGCCCTGGGCGGGCACTTCGCCAAACGCGTCGTAGCTAACCGCCTGCCCGGTGCCGCTGCCGGACTGCGCCACGGTGTTACCGGTGCCGTTGCCCCAAACCTCGTTATGCCCCGCCGAGGTATAGATCTGATATTTGATGCTGCTGCCGCTGGCACGGTCGGTCAGCAGGCGTTGATCCAACGTGGCGCCCGGACTGCTGCCCGCATCAATCGCCAGCGCAAAGCGGACACCGCTGCTGCAAGTCACCCTGATCTTGTTACTGGCGGCCAACGGCGCTGTTTCGCTCAGCATGCCGACCTGGCCAAAATCGAGGTCATCGGCGCTAAGCACGCAATCCTTGGTGATATTGGCCGAGACGAAAACCGGTGGGCGAGTCACGGCCTGAGAACTGTTGCAGTCTTTGACGGTATCGGATTGCATGATCGAACGCAGCGCGGTAGAGCCACCGCTAAATTCATCGGTGTAGAGACCGGGCACTGCGGTACTGGGCACCTCTACCGCAGCGTAGATGGGCGTGCTGCTGAAGCCAGCGCCCGTGCTGTCCAATGGGGTGCTGATAATCGGCGGCGGATATTGCGACAGGTTGGTGGTGTTGCCCCAGATTTTGGTCAGCGCCGCATCACTATAAAAGTCGAATAGCAAAGCATTGCTTCCATTAAGCATGCGAAACGCGGTGCCGCTCATGCCACCGCTCCCGTCGCGGAAAGCCAGACAGGACAGCGCGACGCCATAGGGCGTGCCGCCGGTGCAACTGATCGCAAGCGTACTGGCAGTCGAAGCTTTGCTATCGCGCACCGGGCTGATATCGCCCATCGCCATATCAGGCACCGTGCCGTTGCAGACCAGCGCGCCGTGCGCGGGCGGTGGCGCCAAACCTGCCAGCAAACCCAGGCACAGACACAG
>BBFD01000318.1 GCA_001313065.1 Silvimonas sp. JCM 19000 | reverse complement strand
GAGGCCGTGGCCACGGTGCTGGTGCATGGCCAGCCTGCTGCTGCGCTTGCGGCGCCGGCGACTAACCAGTACCAACCCATCCACACCGCCGAAGATGACGCGCTGCTGGCCTTGCCCGTACAACGCTCGCCACTGCGCTTTTTGTTAGTCCCGTTGGTGTTGTTATTGCTGGCCGCCTTGTTGCTGCAACTCGGCTTGCGTTATCGCAATACCATCAGCACCGATTTCCCCTGGCTGCGGGCGCCGCTGGTGAGCGTGTGTAGCGTGCTCGGTTGCGCCATGCCCTTGCCGCGCGATGCCAATCTGCTGCGCAATGAATATTCCGAACTGGTGTTTGTGCCGGATCGGCCGGATCTGATCCAGCTATCGGCCTCGCTGCGCAATCTGGCGCCGTACGACCAGGCCTTGCCTGCGCTGGAATTGACGCTGACCAATGCCGCGGATGAAGTGGTGGCAAAGAAAGTGTTCAAGGCCAGCGAATATCTGGCCGCCAATGAAAAGAAACGCAGCGCAGTGGGCGTCAACGATGAGCTGCATGTGTTTCTGCAACTCGATGCCGGCGCGCTGCATTCCACCGGTTATACGCTGAACTGGTTCTATCCCTAGCCGCCCGCCCGGCTTGTAATTGCGCGACGGCATACCATACTGGAAGGCACATAAGACCCGCCCCAAGGAGGCCCGTCATGGCGACCGTTATGCTCAATGGCACACCCATCAGCGTGGGTGGTCGTTTTCCCCGCGTTGGTGATCCGGCTCACAGCTTCATGCTGGTCGATACCAATCTGCAAGATGTCCCGCTCTCCCGCTTTTACGGTCGCCGCAAAGTCATCGGCGTCATCCCCAGCATTGATGCCTCGATCGGCCTGACCATCGCGCGCCGGCTCGAAGGCGTGGCGTCGGCGCTCGATAACACCGTGGTGCTGGTGGTGTCGGTGGATACGCCGTACGCCTTGTCGCGCATCATCCAGCAAGAAGGTTTTCACCGTGTCCAGCTGTTATCCACGCTGCGCGGCCGTGATTTTCATAAGGACTACGGCGTCATGATCACCGACGTGCCGCTGTCCGGCTTGATGACCACCGCGCTGATCGGACTGGATGTAAACGACAATGTGGTGCATGCCGAACTGGTCTCTGATCTGAACAAAGAACCCGATTACGAAGCGCTGGCCGCAGCCTTGATTCCGCCGGTGCCGCAGAACCCCAGCCTGGTGGTCTGAGACGCTGGGGCATGACAGGGCGTGAGCTCGTACATTTGATCATGCATTTGTCATAGATTGGGCGCTTGAAATAACCTGGGCTGGCCGCACGTAAGTGCCGCCAGCCCGGATTTGGTTGTGGGTCCGCCCACGCTGAACTGAGGCTGGCGCAGAGCGCTGCTCAAAAAAAAGGCGCCAACAAAATCTACAAAGGACGGCGGCCCCACCGGGGTCGCCCACAGAATTCCAACTCCAGGAGAACGTTAGATGTCTCAAGTGACTCTCGGCGGCAACGCCATTCCGGTTGACGGCGCTTTCCCGGCCAAAGGCGATGCGGCCAAACCGTTTACGCTGGTGGGCAAAGACCTGGCCGACGTGTCGCTGGCCAGCTTTGCCGGCAAGAACAAAGTGCTGAATATCTTCCCGAGCATCGATACCCCGACCTGCGCGACATCGGTCCGTCGTTTCAACGAAGCCGCCTCGAAACTGGAAAACACCGTGGTGCTGTGCATCTCGGCCGATCTGCCGTTTGCGCAAGCGCGTTTCTGTGGCGCCGAAGGCCTGGCCAATGTGGTTACGCTGTCGGCCATGCGCGGCCGTGAATTCCTTAACGATTATGGCGTGGCCATTGCGGGTGGTCCGCTCAAGGGCGTGGCAGCACGTGCTGTGGTCGTGGTCGATGCCAACGACCAGGTGCTGTATTCCGAGCTGGTGCCCGAAATCAAGAACGAGCCGGACTACGATTCCGCTCTGGCCGCGCTCAAGTAACAGCTCGACCTTACGCAAAATCAACGACGCGCCACCGGCAACGGGGCGCGTCGTTTTGTTTGTATTGCCCCGGCCGCGACCACCTGGCCAGGTGCGCCAGGACTTTGAGACTCGTCTTATTCGCCAATTTTCTCGGCTCCGGACAATAAGCACTCCGCTCGGCATACGCCCAGCGATCACTTATTCCGAGGGCCATACCGTGCAACGTTCTACCCTGTCTTATCTGATTGTGCCGTTCGCCTGCGCTGTGCTCAGCGCTTGTGGCGGCGGTGACGAACGCATCGGCAAGCATGTCGAGCTACCCGATTCCGGGCCCACCCCGGTCGCCCAAACCGCCGTGCTGGGCGATATGACGATCGGCGACGCCGAAATCTACGCCGACATCCCTTACAACAATATTTTCACCACCCCCGACTCCACCACCACGCTGACCAACACGCAAAAGCTGCATACCGAAATGCGCCGCCACAATGGCCTGGGGCCACTGGTGTGGACTTCGCCGATCAGCCTGGGCACCAAGGTCGTCTCCGCGCCGGAGATCGTTTTGCGCATGGGAGCCGAACGTATGGACTACCGCCTGCTGAATCCAACCGCCTATGCCTCGCTGCAACACATCCTGTGGGAATACACCGATGGCAGTGCACAGATGGGCATGTCTACCGCCGGTTATGAAACCCCCAACTGGCGCACCGCCTTCGCGGGCAAAACCGGCACCGTGGCCTATGTCGGCGAGGCCTACCAGGTGGTCATTGATGACAGCGGCAACAGCACCGCGGCGCCGCACACCGATTTGCACCAGATCTACACCAGCAATGTCAGCGCCGTTTACGACTACGCCACCAACACCATGACGGTCAGCCTTGGCGCCGCACCGCGTCTGCTGGATGCCGGCCGCAGCACACTCAATGTGGATCCCAAGCAGTTCGGCATCGAGGCGAAGCTGCTGATGCAGCCGGATGACAACAACTACGGCAAGCAAGAACACGTGCCGGAATTCCATTCCGCCGAAGGCATGTTCTTTGGCCCGGACGGCAAGGAATTTGGCGGCGTTATCCACAAGACCGTGCTGGATACCAACGGCCTGCGCCGGACATTGATGACCTCATTCGCCTTGCGGCAGAGCAAATAATTTCAGTCGCAACCGCATCATCAGAACAATCTGATTCTGCACCCCGCCCCACCAATGCAATAGTCGCCGCTCTTCAAGTCTGGAGTACGGCGCATGCAACGGTGGGGCAATTTATCCAGTACGGCTTTATGCATGCTGCTGGCGTTATATATCGGCGCTGTGCTCAATCTGCCGATGGCGTGGCAGCGCCTGGGCAGCATGGCGGCGCTCCGGCAGCCGTGGCAGCGCGTGGGCCTGATGTTGCTGGAGCTGGGCGCGCTGGTGCTGTTCAACTTTGTGTTGCTGCGGCTGTTCTCGCTGGCGGGACGCCGCGTCTTCAAGCTGCTGGCCACCGTGGTGGTGCTGATCTCGGTGGCGGCCGCCTGGTATATCCAGCAATTCAAGCTGGTGATCGGCTACGGCGTGGTGGCCTCGGTGCTGACCACGGACATTGATCTGTCGGTTGAAATACTCAGTCTGGAATTTGGCGCCTGCTTGCTGGCGTTCGGCGTGCTGCCCCTGGCCTTGATTGCACTGAACCGTTCGCGCGCCACGCTATTGCAGCAGAGCCGGCACAAACAATCCGCTTTGCGCGCCTGGGCGCAACTTCTGCTGGCGGTACTGCTGCTCGCGTTGCCGTTGCGCGCGCTGAATGCCTGGCAAAAGCAGGCCGAGCGCGCTGCCAATACCGATCTACCCGATTACGCCGGCACACTGGCCTATAGCTATCTGCCCATCAACTGGTTAAGCGCCACCGCCTTGTTCAGCTATATGACGCTGCAAGAGCGCTACAACGGCCCGGCCCTGTTCAACCCGGCCAGCGCATTTAACTACCAGCCTCCCGCCGATATCGACCAGCTCTACCTGGTGTTTATCATCGGCGAAACCACGCGTTGGGATCATATGCAGTTGTTGGGCTATCCACGCGCCACCACGCCCCTGCTGGCCGCCGAGCCCAATCTGGTGGCGCTGCGTGGCGTAGCGTGCGATACCGCCACCAAGCTGTCGCTACGTTGTATGTTCGTGCGCCCTGGCGGTGCCGCCGACAATGCGCAGCGTACCTTGCAGGAAAAGAATATTTTTTTGCCGTGCTGCACGACCTGGCTTTAGCTCGGAATTGTTCGCCATGCAAAGTGAGGTCTGGTTCTACAACCAGGTCGAGCCTGAGCAGTACCTGTATCGCGAAATGATCGCCGCCGAGCCGCGCAACAAAGGCAAGCCGATTGATGACGCCTCCTTGCTGCCGGAACTGTCCGCTTCGCTGGCGCGCCATGCGCAGGGCAAACACCTGGTGTACTGCACACCAAGGCTCGCATTATCAGTACTCGCAACGCTATCCGCGTGCCTTTGCCCGCTACACGCCGGAATGCCTGGCCAGTGAAGCGCGCTGCAGCCTGGGGCAATTGCGCAACGCCTTCGACAACAGCGTGCTTTACACCGACCACATCATCTCCCGCGTGATTGATCAGTTGCGCGGCAAACGTGCACTGATGTTTTATGCCGCCGACCATGGCGAATCGATCAGCGAAAACGCCCATCTGCACGCCACGCCGCGCCAGATTGCCCGCCCGAGCAATTGCGCGTGCCCCTGCTGGTGTGGGCCTCGGAGCCGTTCTTGCAACAGCCCGCCCATGCCGCCGATTT
>BBFD01000317.1 GCA_001313065.1 Silvimonas sp. JCM 19000 | reverse complement strand
CGCGCCACCTGCCCCTTGACCGAACAAGGTGTGCCGGCGGGCTGCGTCGCCAGCCAGTTACCGGCGCAGATCGAGGCGCTGCAAAACGCCTGGTATGCAATCAGCCCGACCGGCTTGTGGCGCAATCTGCTGTTCTTTCTGCAGCGCGTGGTACCGGCGCCGAGCTTGGGAATCAAGCTGGCGCTGCATGCTGACGCTGCCGAATACATCCGCCCCGCAGTGCCGCTGGCGCTGTCCAGCCCGGAAGAACTGCTGCGCGCCATCACTGCCGTCAACAGTCCGGCCAACGGCCTGGCATTGCGCTGCGGCGGACCCGCCGCACCGCGTGTACACGATTTGCTGGAACTGGTGCGTGAGTTTGGTCCGCGCCAGCGCATCCATTATCTGCATCTGGGCGCCCCGCTGACGCGATGGCGGCGTGCGCCGATGCCCCCGAATCTGCCGGTCTTTGCGCGCACGCTGGTCTGCGCTGGGCAAGGTATTACAAGCTTGCCGCGCAGTCGGTTATCAAGGGTTTGTCCGGCCAGGCTACGGCTTGGTCAGTCAGCAGGCGGTGGACGAATTCCGCCTGGGCATGAGCGAGCGCGCGCTTGGCGCCGCTTATTTTGAAGGCTTGTGGGATGGCATTTATCAACAGGCCGCAACCGACGGGAAATTGCATCCATGATCTATCCAGAACTCCCTTTCATGCCTACCGACCTTGATGGCAAAGTGGTTGTCATCACCGGCGGCGGAGGCACGCTCTGCGCCGAACTGGGCGGCGCGCTGGCCCGTTGCGGTGCCAAAGTGGCCTTGCTTGATCTTGATCTGCAAGCCGCCGAAACCGCTGCGGCCAATATCTGCGGCGAAAACTGCGACGTGATCGGCCTGTTTGCCGACGTACTCGACGAGAAATCGCTGACCGCTGCGGCCACCCGCATCAAGAACGAATTCGGCCCCTGCGATCTGTTGATCAATGGCGTGGGCGGTAACCATCCGCGCGGCACCACCACGCATGATTTTCTGGAAAAAAGCCGATCTGGGCGATCCCGAAATCACCACCTTTTTTTGATCTGGACACCGGCGGCATTGATTACGTGTTCAAGCTCAACTTCCTGGGCGTGTTGATGCCGACGCAGATTTTTTTGCGCGCCAGATGATGGGCCGCGAAGGTTGCTCGGTGATCAATATTTCGTCGATGAACGCCACCCGGCCGTATACGCGGATTCCGGCGTATAGCGCCGCCAAAGCCGCCGTGAGCAATCTGACGCAATGGCTGGCGGTGCATTTTTTTCGCGCACCGGTATTCGGGTGAATGCCTTGGCGCCGGGCTTTTTGCTGACTTCGCAAAACTTCAATCTGATGATCGACCAGGCTTCGGGCCACACCACCGAACGCGCGGCGCGCATTCTCACCCAGACGCCGATGCAGCGCTTTGGTGAACCCAAAGAACTGATCGGACCTTTGCTCTGGCTGGCCAGCGCCGCGGCATCGGGTTATGTGAATGGCGCGGTCATCCCGGTTGATGGGGCTTCCAGGCCTACGCCGGCGTGTGAGGAGGAGGGTGACGGTTTAACAATGACGTGCTGAACGGCGGTTGACATGCAACCAAATGGTTGCATAATCCAAAGCATGGACGACGATGCCGTATTCAAAGCGCTGGCCGACCCACATCGCCGGCAATTACTGGACCGACTGTTTGACCGCAATGGTCAGACCCTCGGGGAGCTCTGCCACGGCCTGGAGATTTCGCGCCAGGCTGTGGCCAAGCATCTCGCCCTGCTGGAAGCAGCCAATCTGCTGTCGTGCCAATGGCAAGGCCGCGAAAAGCTGCACTACCTCAACCCGGTGCCCATCAATGAGATCGCTGAGCGCTGGATCGGCAAGTTTGACCAGCACCGGCTGCGCGCGCTGTCTGCGCTGAAGCAGGCGCTGGAAGGAGATCCACATGGCTAGTGCAAGCACGTTTGTTTATGTCACTTTTATCCGTACCACGCCGCAAAAAACTGTGGCAGGCGCTCACCACGCCTGAATTCAGCCGCCAGTACTGGTTTGGCGTCAGCACGGTGTCGAGTTGGGAAACCGGCGCCCCGTGGGCGCTCAAGTTTGACGATGGCCGGGTGCCGGATAGCGGCATCGTCACCGAGAGCGATCCACGCGGCGGCTGGAACTGACCTGGCGACATGAACTGGTGGCGGACGAAGGCTATACCCGGTGCGTGTTTGATCTGGTGCCGGAAGGCGACAGCGTCAAACTGACCATTACGCATACCTCGGAACTGGAGCAATCCAGAGTTATCCAGCACATCAGCAATGGCTGGCCCAAGATTATTTCTAATCTCAAATCATTGCTGGAGACCGGTACGGTGCTGTTTGCCGAACGCATCCAGAGCTGCAGTTGATACCGGCACGACCGTGATCAACCGCATGCAAGAGGGCGCTTCTGCGGCAGAGGCGCTCTTTTTTTTGCCTGTGGCCAGGCAAACTGCGGCAGGCCTAAGTCAAGGCTAAGTGTGCTTGTGTATCGAAATGGTGTGGACGGATACATGACGTGGGCATTTTATGTTAAAAAATGCGAACCATTCTCATTACGAAACACGTCAACCATGTCTCTGCATTCTGCCAAATCGGCGCGCCGCATCGCGCTGCATCCTGTCTCCGGCGCGCTGGCGTTGGCTTTTGCCACGCAACTGACCTTCGCCGCCGATGCCCCGGCCGCCAGCACCAAGCCCCGAGCGACGCCCCGCTGCTGCAAACCACCGTCGTCAAAGCGACGACCGATGCCGAAAGCCCCACCGGCCCCATCAACGGTTATCACGCCACGCGCAGCAGCTCTGCCACGCGGACGGATACCCCGTTGAATGAAGTGCCCCAGTCCATTACCGTCATCGCGCCCAGCAAATCCGCGACCAGAACGCGCAAACCATGCAGGAAACCTTGCGCTACACCGCAGGCGTTAATGCCGATGCCTACGGTCTGGATAACCGTGGCGACTGGTTTGATCTGCGCGGCGGCAGCGAAGGCTCGGCCTTGCTCGATGGCATGCGTTTGATGCTGGCTGGCAACTATGGCGATGTGCGCAACGAGCCGTATTCGTTTGAACGCGTCGAGGTATTGCGCGGCCCGTCGTCGGTCATGAGTGGCCAGAACGGCCCCGGCGGCGTGGTGAATATGGTGTCCAAGCGCCCGCAGGCAGAGGCGCAGCATGAGATTTCGCTGCAGTACGGCAACAACGACCACAAGCAACTGGCCATCGACAGTACGGGGCCGCTGACGCAAGACGGCAGCGTGTTGTATCGCGTGGTCGGCCTGTTGCGCGATGCCGGTACCCAGGTGAATTACGCCAATGAGGAGCGCGAATTCATTGCGCCATCGCTTACCTTCAAGCCGAACGAACGCACCAGCTTTACCGCTTATGCCGAGTACCAGAACGACCGCAGCGGCAACACCAATGGTTTTTTTTCCCCATTGCCGGCACGCTCAACGAAGCACCCAACGGCCGCATCCCGGAAGACACTTTTGTGGGCGAACCCGCGTTTGACCAATACGGCGGCGCGCGTACGCGGCTGGGCTATGAGTTCAAATACGAGTTCAACGACAGCTGGAGCTTTAGCCAGAACACGCGGCATGACGCGGTCAACGGCAAGATGCGCAGCATGTATGCCAACTTCTGGGAAGTCGATCTGCAAGGCAATGGCTACGGTAGCGACGCCCTCGGCGCCAATCGCACCCTGGGCCGCACCTGGTATGCCGCCGATGACAATAGCGGCGTGACTACCGCCAACGCCGTGGCGGTAGGCAAGTTCAGCTGGGGCGCAACGCAACACACGCTGATGCTGGGCGCGGACGCCATGCGCTCCAACAACACTTCAACTTCATGGAGCGGCGACGCCACCGCGCTCGACGTTTACGCCCCGGTCTATGGCACGTTTGATCTGCCTGATCTCAGCAGCGTTGCCGGTTACACCGCCACCACGCACGTCAACGACTACGGCGTGTTTGCGCAAGACCAGATCAAGTTCCAGCAATGGGTGGCCACCGTCGGCGTCCGCCACGACAAGGCCACTACCACGGTGGATACCAGCAGCGGTGGCAATTCGGCCGATGGGGCGTGGACTAAAAGCGTGGGCGTGGTGTATCTGGCCCCGGCTGGCGTATCACCGTATCTGAGCTATTCCGAATCATTTGAGCCCGTCACCGGCACCGACGCGCAGGGCGCCGCCTTTGTGCCCAAGCGTGGCAAGCAGCTGGAAGCCGGCGTCAAATGGGTGGTCAGCCCGGCCTTTGGCGTATCGGCGGCGGTTTACAAAATGAAGGAAAAGAATCGCCTGACCACAGACCCCGACAATATCAATTACTCAATCCAGTCCGGCGAAATCACCACCTCGGGCGTCGAGCTCGAAGCAACGGGTGCCATCGGCCGGTGGGATCTGGTCGGCAGCTACACCTTTACCCGCGCCCGCACCACCGCCAGCAGCGATCCCACCGATGCCACCCTGGGCAAGCATGTGGCCAACGTGCCGGAAAACATGGTCAAGCTGTGGTCGACGTATCGCTTTACCGACTTCGGGCTGCCGCAATTGAGCGCGGGCGCTGGGGTGCGCTTTAACGGCGTCACTTACGACGGCACCGACACGCTCAAGATTCCGTCGTACACCTTGTTTGATGCGATGGCGGCGTTTACCGCGGGCAATTGGCGCTATGCTTGAATGCGACCAATCTGTTTGATCGCAGCTGGATAGCCAGTTGCGGCACCCGTGGTGATTGCTGGTACGGCACTCGCCGCAAGGTGATCGGCACCGCAAGCTACAACTGGTAAATCGATGCCCGGTGCGCGGCGCTGCGTGGCGCCCGCACTACCGGGGGTCACGCATCCT
>BBFD01000316.1 GCA_001313065.1 Silvimonas sp. JCM 19000 | reverse complement strand
AGCGTGATCAGCGGCGAGATCGAAGCCGCGCAATGCGGCATCCGCACCATGGACGCCGCCACGCTGGATGCGCTGGCCGAAGAGTCCTCGCGCCTGGCGCGCTTGTTGCGCGATCTGGAAAGCCTGACCGTCAGCACCAGCGACCCATCGCCAGCCTGACCGCGCCGCCAACCCTCTATCAATTTGCCCCCTTGCTGCTGGATAGCTGGCTGCAGCGCGTACTGCGGCATCGCGATACCCGCCTGGCGCAGGCCGGGATTGCCTTGCAAATCCAGATCGAAACTCAAGAACCTTTGTTGATCCAGGCGGATGAACAGCGCCTGACCCAGTTGCTGGACAACCTGCTGCAAAACACGCTGCGTTATACCGATGCCCCCGGCGTGCTGCGGGTGCGCCTGTTCCGTTCGGCGCAAGGCTGGCCCTGCCTGCTGTGGGAAGACTCGGCGCCTGGCGTGCCATCGCATCAGCTGAGTGAACTGCGGCAACGGCACTGGCGTGGCCCCAGCCATGTGGTGGGCAGCGGCTGGGCCTGGATATTGCCAGCCGTATCGCCGCCGCGCACCGGGCCCGTTTTGAGCCTATGCCCAGCACCCTGGGTGGCCTGTGCTGGATGCTGGAATTTGCCCAACCCGCCGGAGCGCTCGGATGAAGCCGCACGTATTGCTGGTTGAAGACGAGGCCGGCTGGCGCATGTGCTGGGGGATTATCTGCAGGCGGACGGTTTTGAAGTCACCTGGCGCGAACGCGGCGCCGATGCCTTGCAATGGCTGTCCGGCAATGTGGCCGATCTGATGTTGCTGGACCTGGGGCTGCCCGATCTGCCGGGCATGGAAATCTGCCGCCGTGTGCGCGCGCGTTCTGCCTTGCCCATCATCATGTTGAGTGGTCGCAGTAGCGAGATTGATCGCGTGCTGGGGCTGGAAACCGGCGCCGATGATTTTGTCGGCAAGCCATATAGCCTGCGCGAAGTGGCCGCACGCGTGCGCACCGTGCTGCGGCGGCAGCGGACTTTTGCCCCGGTGGAAGCGCGGACGCCGGAAATTTCCTTTGACGACAACGCCTGTCGCGTCTGGATAGATGGCGTTGATGCGGCGCTGACGCTGATCGAATATCAATTGCTGCGGCAAATGGCACAGCGGCCCGGGTTTTTTGATGTCGCGCGCGCAGTTGATGGATGGCATGTACAACGACGGCCGCATCGTGACTGAGCGCACGATTGATAGCCATATCAAGAAAATCCGGCAGAAGCTGGCGCTGGCTGCCCCGACCATGCGCTATGTGCATTCGGTGTATGGCGGCGGCTACCGCTATGAGGCGATGCCAGGCTGAACCCGCAGGGTTGCGGCTGATTGTCCGGTTTGTCCGGCCGTTATGGCTGCCAGAACGCCCCGCGCTGCCGGGGCGTTCTGCTTTTGTTACAGCGGGCGGGCGCGTCGTGTCGCGCTGGCAGATATGACATCCAGATTGCTCCTATGTGTGACGGGCGGGCCGCAATGCGACGCTTCGGCGCTTCCTGCCGGGCAACAAGCCGCGTTGCGCCGCCCGCACACTCCCTGGAGCGCTACCTATGCCGAGATTTCAGCCGCGATATGTTTCCATCACCCTCGCCGCAGCTTGTACCACGCTGGCGTCGCACGCGACGCTGGCTTTGTCTTGCGCATTAAGTGGCGGCGGCGAAGAGCTGAAGGAGCCGCTGGATAAGGTGATCGTGGTGGACCGGTCGCCCGCGGGCAGCGAGATCTGGCGCTCGCCGGTCAAGCATGCGGCGGTGCGCTGCGATTTTGACCAGGCCAGAGCCGGCTGGTCGGAGCGCATTTATTTCTATCCCAACCCGCGCAATGCCACGCCGGTGCCTAACGTCGAATTCGGGGTGCTGTATAAAAAACGTGGCGTACTGGTCCAACGCCCGGATCGACACCGGCTACAAGACCATGCCCGACTCACGCGCACCGAACGGATTCGGCGTCAGCTTCAACCTGGATTTTCAGGTGATCATGCGCAAAAAGTCCGCTGGCGCCATCGGCCAGGCCACCATGTCCAGCTTTGACGTGTGGCAGATGGATGGCGAAGGCGGCCTGAATGACCGGCGCTATGCACTGAATTATCAGTCACCGGTCTCAGCAACGTCACTCGCACCAGTTGCGCGGCGACGGTCAAAGCGTCGCCGGGCACCCTGTATTTCGAAACCCTGTCCAAGCGCGATATGGAACGGGGCAAAACCGCAGTGGCGCCGTTTTCGCTGGATTTTGCCGGCTCTGCCTGCAACACGCCGCTTTCAGTGGACGTGGTGTTCTCGTCGCCACTCAGCGACGCCACCCATACCTATATAGTGCCGCCCGATAACAGGTCGGTCGGCATCGCCATCCGTAAACCGGGGCAGAATTTTCTGGCGATCGATGCCCCGGTGCCGATGCTGAGCAACTGGACCGGCGGGGCCACCAGCCAGCGGCTGGAAGCGGTACTGGACAATGTGCTGAATACCGTGGCTTTGGGGGCGTTCTCGGCGACCGCCACCATCATGCTGCAATTTCGCTAAGCGCTGCCGCCGCGCCTGGGGTCATGAAAATGGCTCACGCGCGGCAGCAAGAACTTTGCCGCAAACAACCACCCCGACCGTGTTAAAATCGCCGACTTCCCCGACCTTCAGGACACGCCGCACATGTTCTCCCGCTCCCGGACCATTGCCCAATACGATCCCGACCTCGCCGCAGCCATTCAAGGCGAAGTCGTGCGCCAGCACGAACACATCGAGCTGATCGCCAGCGAAAACTACGCCAGCCCGGCCGTGATGGAAGCGCAGGGCTCGCAGCTGACCAACAAGTACGCTGAAGGTTATCCGGGTAAACGTTTTTACGGCGGTTGCGAGCATGTTGATGTGCTGGAACAACTGGCCATCGACCGCGTGAAGCAACTGTTTGGCGCCGAATATGCCAACGTGCAACCGCACTCCGGCTCGCAAGCCAACCAGGCCGTGTACTTTGCCGTGCTGAAGCCGGGCGATACCGTGATGGGTATGAACCTGGGCCATGGCGGTCACCTGACGCATGGCTCGCCCGCCAACCTGAGCGGCAAGTTGTTCAATATCGTGCCCTACGGCCTGAACGACAAAGAAGAAATCGATTACGACGAGATGGAACGCATTGCCCTCGAAGCCAAACCCAAGCTGATTATCGGCGGCGCTTCGGCTTATGCATTGCGTTTTGACTTTGAGCGCATGGCGGCCATCGCCAAAAAAAAGTGGGCGCGTACTTTATGGTCGACATGGCGCATTACGCCGGTCTGATCGCAGCGGGCCTGTATCCGAACCCGGTGCCGCACGCTGACTTCGTTACCTCGACCACGCACAAAACGCTGCGCGGCCCGCGCGGTGGTCTGATCCTGGCCAAGGCCGAGTTTGAGAAAGCGCTGAATTCCAGCGTATTCCCGGCGCTGCAAGGTGGCCCGCTGATGCACGTGATTGCCGCCAAGGCCGTTGCGTTCAAAGAAGCAGCGCAACCCGAGTTCAAGACCTACCAGCAACAAGTCATCAAAAAAACGCGCAAGTCATGGCGGCAACGCTGATCGAACGCGGTCTGCGCATTATCTCGGGCCACACCGAATCGCATCTGTTCCTGGTCGATCTGCGCCCCAAAGGCCTGACCGGCAAAGCCGCCGATGCCGCGTTGGGCAAGGCGCACATCACGGTAAACAAGAATTCGATCCCGAACGATCCGGAAAGCCCGTTTGTAACGTCCGGCATCCGCATCGGCAGCCCGGCCATCACCACGCGTGGCTTTAAAGAAGCCGAAGCGGCGCAAGTGGCTAATCTGATCGCCGATGTGCTGGATAACCCGGATGACGAAGCCAATCTGGCCGCAGTGGCGGAAAAGGTCAAAGCACTGACCGCCCGCTTCCCGGTTTACGGCGAATAACGCATAGGGTGGGTCTAGACCCACCCCACAAAGCCATTGAGAAATGCATGAAGGCTCATATTCCTCTTCGTTGTGACGGCTTTGAATGGTGGGTCATGACCCACCCTATGGATGGTGCAGTTTGTAGTTGATGTGCTAGCTTGACGCTCTTTGATTGGCCCGCCGCCGCTCCATGCGCCGGCGGGCTGTTTTGCCTGTACAGGCTTGCTCTTTGAACCCCGGAGGCTTCGCATGAAGTGTCCATTCTGCGGCTCACCCGATACTCAAGTGGTGGATAGCCGCGTCTCTGACGAAGGCGATACCGTACGCCGGCGTCGTCGTTGCAATGTGTGCGACAAACGCTTTACCACCTTCGAAACCGCCGAAGTGCGGCTGCCGCAAGTGGTCAAGGCCAACGGCCAGCGCGCCGAGTTTGATCGCGACCGTATCCGCACCAGCTTCCAGCGCGCGTTGCACAAGCGCCCCGTGCCCACCCAACTGGTGGACGAAGCCATTTCGCGCATCATCCAGCGTGTGCTTACCGTCGGCGAGCGCGAAATCATGTCGCGCCAGATCGGCGAGATGGTGATGTCCGAACTGGCCAAGCTGGACAAGGTGGCTTATATCCGCTTTGCCTCGGTGTATCGCTCGTTCTCTGACGTCGATGATTTCCGCGACGTGATCCGTGAAGTGACCAAACAATAAATGACCGAAGTGGCCCGATACAGCGCTGCCGACTACGCCATATGCAGCACGCCCTGGCGTTGGCGGCACGCGGCCGTTACATCACGCCGCCTAATCCCAGCGTTGGTTGTGTGCTGCTGCGCGATGGGGTCGTCGTGGGCGAAGGCCATAGCCAGCCACCGGCCAGGCGCATGCCGAAGTGATGGCGCTGCGCATGGCGGGTGAGCAAGCGCGCGGTGCCACGGCTTATGTGACGCTGGAGCCTGTAGCCACCATGGCCGCACTCCGCC
>BBFD01000315.1 GCA_001313065.1 Silvimonas sp. JCM 19000 | reverse complement strand
GCCCAGCTCCAGATCATGCGTGGTGTCGCCGATCATGACCGCGCGTTGGGGCAGCACGCCGGTGTAATCAAGAATGTATTCGAGCATGGCTGGATGCGGCTTGGAGAACGCTTCGTCCGCCGTGCGCGTTACTTCAAACATCGGCCCCAGCCCGGTGACCTTGAGCACGCGATCCAGCCCGGCGCGCGATTTACCGGTGGCCACAGCCAGCATAAAGCCCGCCTCGCGAAACTGCGGCAGCGCCTCAGCCACGCCATCAAACAACACCTGTTGCTGATCGCGCGCTAAATAATAGTGTTTGTAGGCTTCGACGATGCGCGTGATGGTGGCGTCGTCGGCTTGCGGGGCCAGATAAGCCATCGCTTCTTTCAGGCCATAGCCAATCACGTAGCTGGCTTCCTGCTTGCTGGGCACATCCAGCCCGGCATCACCAAAAGCGTACTGAATGGCCGAGGTGATGGTGCCGGTGGAATCCATCAGCGTGCCATCCCAATCAAACACCAGCAGATCAAAGCGCTTGGGCATTGCGTTATTTCTCCAGCGGGACACGGCCCGGTGCGGTGTGGGCGTCAACAAATGCGCCCAGTTCTTGCGGCAGCGGCGCATGCAGCGCTAGCGGTTCACCACTGATGGGGTGATCCAGCGTCAAACGCCAGGCATGCAGAAACATGCGGCGCAGGCCCGCTTTGGGCAATTGTTTATTCAGTGTGAAATCGCCGTATTTTTTCATCGCCCAGAATCGGGAAGCCAGCGGTGGCCAGATGCACGCGAATCTGATGCGTGCGGCCAGTCTTGAGTTCGCATTCCACCAATGAATATTGGGTACCGACCTGGCGGCGATAAACACGGTGTGCGATTCCTGGCCATCGGCGGTGACGCGCACGCGACGTTCGCCGTCTGCGGTGGTGTATTTGAACAGCTTGTAGCGCAGATGGCGTTTGTCATCGGGCCACACGCCGTTCACCATCGCCAGATAGCGTTTATCGATACGATGGTTGTCGCGCAGCATGTCGTGCAGCTTGACCAGCGCGCTACGCTTTTTGGCCACCAGCAGAATGCCTGAGGTTTCGCGATCCAGCCGGTGCACCAGTTCAAGGAATTTAGCTTCCGGGCGTTGCGCGCGCAGCAATTCGATCACGCCAAAGCTGACACCCGAGCCGCCATGCACGGCCAGGCCGGCCGGCTTGTCGATGGCCAGCAGCGCATCATCCTCAAATAGCACGGTCAGGCTTACACGTTCGCTGGCAGCCACGGCGGGGGCCACATCGGGGCCGTCGGCCACCCGTACCGGCGGCACGCGCAGCACGTCGCCTGCTTCCAGCCGATAGGTCTGGTCAACGCGGCCTTTGTTCACGCGCACTTCGCCACCGCGAATCATCTTGTAGACGCGGCTTTTGGGCACGCCTTTGAGCTCGCGCAACAGGAAGTTATCCAGCCGTTGGCCGGCCTGTTCCGACCCTATTTCGATAAATTTGACAGACGCTTTGCTTGTCGGAGACATCTTGACTTATACTCTGTGACACGTTGCAGCAAGGATTTTGAAGTGACATTCGCCGGCCAGTTGCCCGCGAACAAACATGCTGTAACGCTGTTCCCGATCTTTGGCCCGATGCGTCGCAAACGCTGGCGATCACCTTCCCGCCGTACTTTCATTACGTACCTTTCTGACGGTTCGATTTATCGAACATCCAGAGATGTCGCGCGGGAATCGCCTGACGTGCTTCTATCGGCCCATCGACAACCGGGATGCGGTTAATCTCGCTCACCGCATGAAAAACATCTGCTGAAACAAGTGACAACCAGATGTAGGTGCAGGCAGGCGATGCCAATGGCAAAGACCCGGAGTGTACCGTGTACGCCCCTGGATATCGAGACGCTTTTGGACCCGCCCAGCCGCATCAGGTCATGACCGACTGAAGCAGCGACGAAAAGTAACAATAGATTCACGCACTCATCAGCTTTCCAGGACGCAAGCTCAACACAAGTCAGCAGCTTGCGTCACGACCCGGTTTTTTTTCCGGCGCCTGCCAGAAGCAGGCGCTCTTTATGGAGAACGCACAGACGCCCTGAAACATCAGCGTTCCGCTCTTGTGCCTGTCTGGCCGCGCTTTACGCCCGTGGCCAGTTTGATCATGCAATATGCTTGTGATCACCGGTTATTGATTAGACGGACTGAATGGGCGTCGTGCCCGGGTTCCGCCGTGCGAGTGCGTGCGGGAGCCGCTTTACATGAAACGTATGCTGTTCAATGCATCGCAAGCCGAAGAGCTTCGCGTTGCGATTGTGGACGGGCAAAAAAACTTATCGACCTCGACATCGAGACCGCCGGTAAGGAACAACGCAAGTCCAACATCTACAAGGGTGTCATCACCCGCATCGAACCCAGCCTTGAAGCCTGCTTTGTGGATTACGGCTGCGAGCGCCACGGGTTTCTTCCGTTCAAGGAAATCGCACGTTCTTATTACGCCGATGGTAGCGAAGGCGGCCGGGTACGCCCGGGCGAAGCGCTGCGCGAAGGCCAGGAACTGATCGTCCAGGTTGAAAAGGACGAGCGTGGCAACAAGGGCGCAGCCCTGACCACCTATATCAGTCTGGCCGGTCGTTACCTGGTGCTGATGCCCAACAACCCGCGTGGTGGTGGCGTCAGCCGTCGCATCGAGGGCGATGAGCGTCAGGAACTGCGCGCCGTACTCGACCAGCTGGAAACCCCGCAAGGCATGAGCCTGATCGCCCGCACCGCCGCCATTGGCCGCAGCGTGGACGAACTGCAGTGGGATTTGAACTACCTGCTGCAACTGTGGCGCGCCATCGAAGGCGCTGGCGGTGCTCAACCGGGCGCCTTCCTGATCTATCAGGAATCCAGCCTGGTCATCCGCGCCATTCGCGATTACTTCCAGCCTGATATTGGCGAACTGCTGATCGACAAGCTCGATATCTATGAGCAAGCGCGTCAGTTCATGAGCCACGTGATGCCGGGCAACGTCAATCGCGTCAAGTTCTATCAAGACGACGTGCCGTTGTTCTCGCGCTTCCAGATTGAACACCAGATCGAAACCGCGTTCTCGCGCGATGTCACATTGCCGTCCGGTGGCGCCATTGTCATCGACAAGACCGAAGCGCTGTACTCGATCGACGTGAACTCGGCCCGCGCCACCAAAGGCTCGGACATCGAAGAAACGGCACTGCGCACCAACCTTGAAGCCGCCGATGAAATCGCCCGTCAGTTGCGCCTGCGCGACGTGGGTGGCTGATCGTCATCGACTTCATCGATATGGAAAACCCGAAGAACCAGCGCGAGGTGGAAAACCGCCTGCGCGAGGCGCTGCATCATGACCGCGCCCGCGTGCAGACCGGCAAGATCAGCCGCTTTGGTTTGATGGAACTGTCGCGTCAACGCCTGCAGCCGTCGCTGGAAGAAACCAGCCACATTGCCTGCCCGCGTTGCCATGGCACCGGCTTTATCCGCGGCATCGAATCGTCGGCGCTGCACATCCTGCGCATCATGCAGGAAGAAGCGATGAAAGAAAGCACCGGCGCAATCCACGCGCAAGTGCCGGTCGACGTCGCCACCTTCTTGCTGAATGAAAAGCGCGCTGAACTGTTTGCGATTGAAGCGCGCCTGAAAGTCAGCGCCGTGCTGATCCCGAACATTCATCTGGAAACCCCCAACTACTCGATCACACGTTTGCGTCATGACGACCTGAACAGTGTGGAAGAGCTGCGTCCGTCGTACCGCATGGTCGAAGCGCCGCCGGAAGAAGGCTATCAGCCGCATCAGGCCCGCGAAGAACAAGCGCGTCGCCCGGAAGCCGCGGTCAAGGGCATTACCCCGGCCCAACCGGCTCCGGTGTCCGCACCGCGTGAAGCCGAAGCCGTGGTGGCACCGACTGCTGCACCGACACTGAGCGTCTGGACCCGCATCGCCAACTGGTTCAAGGGTGAACCGGCCATTGCCGAAACACCGGCTCAGGCTGAAACCAAACGTGCACAACCGGCTGGCAATCGTCCGCAACGCAATGGTCGTGATGGTCAGCCGCAAGGCCAGGGCCAGAATGGCAATCGTGGTCGCAACGAACGCGGTGGTCGCAACAACAACGAGCGTGGCGAGAACAAAGGTCCGCGTTCGGAGCGTGAAGAACGCACCGAACGTACCCAAGGCGAACAGCCGCGTCGTAACAACGGTGGTGGCAAGCCGCGTATCGAGGAAGACATCAGCGCCCGCGCCGCCCGTAACGAGCAGCGCAACGAACGCAACCGTGGCGAACGCGGTGAGCGTGGCGAACGTCCGGAACGCGCAGAACGCGCTGACCGTGGCGAGCGCGCTGAGCGTCCGGAACGTAACGAACGCCCGGCCGAAGCCGTAGCGGGCACGCAAGAGCCGCGCGCACCGCGTAACGAGCGTCCGCCGCGTCAGGAACGTGCGCCCAAGCCGGTGCTGGAAGAAAAAAGAAGTGCAAGCCGCTGCCGAAACCGCAATCGACGCGGTAACGGGTGAAACGCCGGTTGCGACCACTGAAGGCGGTGAAGGCCGTAGCCGTCGTCGTCGCGGTCGTCGTGATCGTCGTGACCGTCCGGAAAGCAGCAATGTGGAAACCAACGTCAATGGTCTGACCGCTGAAAGCGAAACGGCTGTGGATGCGGGTGAGCCGCAAGTGGCTACGCCAGTCGCGCCGGTTTCGGCTGCGGTGAGCGAAGTGCAATCGGAATGGGCAGCGGCCATCAACGCCGCCAAGCAAGCCAGCGCACCGGCTACCCTGGCCGAAGCGGTTGTTCCGGCTGCGGAAGCTGCGCCCGTTGCGGTGGCGGTACCGGAAGACAAGCCGGCTGCACCGCTTGTTATCGAAGTGACCCCGGCGGTCACCGCGC
>BBFD01000314.1 GCA_001313065.1 Silvimonas sp. JCM 19000 | reverse complement strand
CGCGCCAGGCCGCGCCACCCGCCAGCGCGGCCAAAACCACGCTGGCGATTACAACGGTGTATGCGCGTTTCATGCTTAGTAATAACCCTTGGGTTGCAGCGGTTCCACCCCGCCCACATTGCCCAGATATTGCTGCCATTGCGACACCAGACCGCTGACGATGCTGGGGTTGGCGGCGGCCAGATCGTTGGTTTCGCCGCGATCCGCGCCGATGTCAAACAGCTCCCAATGCCCATCCACCGGGCCCGACGGCGGTTCGGTCCAGCGTGCTTTCCATTTGCCGTCGGCGCTGCGCAGATAAGCGCGGCCGTACGATTCATCGCCAAAGGCCTGGGTATGCACCTCGCCGCTCGCCGTACCTTGCAATACGCCAAGCAAAGACACGCCCGTCACCGGATACACGTAGCGATTGTTGTACACCACCTTGCCCTTGTTTTTTTTGTCGACGCCAGTAGCGGGGTCGATCAACGCCGGCGCAGGCGTGGATGGCGGGGTAACGCCAGCCAGCGCCAGGAACGTGGCGGTATTGTCAGTCACATGGGTAAACGCACTGAGCGTGGGCAAAGCGGTGGTCTGGCCAGGCAAATGCACGATGGCCGGCACCGATACGCCGCCTTCGCCCAGATAGCCTTTGAGCTGGCTCAACGGGGTGGCGCTGACTTCGGCCCAGCGCAGGCCGTACTGCAGACGGCGTGCGTTGACCAGGCCGTTATCGGTGCCCAGGGTTGAGTAGATCGGATCTTGTGCATTGGCTTCATCCGTCGCTTGCGGATCAGCGCCCGAATCAATCGGCCAGCCTTCTGCGCCGTTGTCGGACTGGAACATGATGAAGGTGTTGTCGTATTCGCCGATGTCCTTCAGATGCTGGATCAGCAGGCCGATGTTGTGGTCCAGGTTGGACACCATCCCGGCGTAGATTTCCATATAACGCGCCTGGGCTTTTTTTTGCTCCAGCGGGGTCAGATCGGCCCACTTCTTGTTGACGTAACCCTGGCCATAATCCACGTAGCCGTCGGCCGGGCTATGCACGGCACTGGTGTATTTGGCAGCCGAGGTGCCATTGTTGGTGCTGGCCGGGCTGCGCGTTAGCGTGCGAGCAAAACCGGCGCTGGGGGTAAAGTCGGCCGGAATCAAACCCAGCGACTTTTGCCGCGCAATGCGGGCGGCACGGATCACGTCGTACCCGGCGTCGTATTTACCCGCGTACTGGTGCAGATAGGGTTCCGGTACTTGCAACGGCCAATGCGGCGAGGTGTACGCGGCATAGGCAAAAAAAACGGCTTGCCGTCGGCGTGGTTGGCGTCGATATAGCTGATCAGCTTTTGCGTATAGAAATCGGTGGAATAAAACGTGGCCGGAGATCCGCCGGTGCCGCCTGGTTGGCCCGGCTGGCCTGGCTGCACATACACGCCGTCTTCCGTGTAGTTTTTTGGAACCGGCTGCCTCATGCGCATAGTGTTGGTGGCTGCGCCGCCCAGCAACACATAGCTGTGTTCAAAGCCCCATTGATCTGGCGTCTGGCCCGAGCCGCTGGCCGCGCCCACAATGCCCGAGCCGATATGCCACTTGCCCGCGATATAGGTGTGGTAACCCGCGTCTTGCAGCAGTTGCGCCACTGACAACGCGCGGTCGTTCAGATAGCCCTCGTAGCCGGGCAAGCCTTTGCGTTCATCGCTGGGCGCGCCCATGGTGCCTTCGCCCACCAGATGGTGATCGGTGCCCGAAATCAGCATCGAACGCGTAATGGCGCACACGGTGCCGGTGTGATGGTTGGTAAGGATACGGCCTTGGGCCACCAGCGCATCCAGGTTGGGCGTATCGATCTCGCCGCCCATGGCGTGGATATCCGAATAGCCAGGTCATCCGCCATGATGTACAGGATGTTGGGTTTCTTCTGCGCCACCGGGGTCGGCGTGGGCGTGGCAGTGGGCGTGGTGGTGACGGCAGGGGTGGTCGACGTTGCCGTGCTGCCATCGTTACCGGTGCCGCAACCGGCCAGCAGCGTGCTGCCGATCAGGGTGGCGTTAAGCAAGGTATGGCGGAGGGAATGCGGTGGCCGTAGGCTCATGATTGCGCTTCGCGTTATAAGAGACGACGGCGATCCTATGAGTTGGTTATAAAAAAAACTGAAAGAACAAATGTAGCTAGCCATATGCGATTTGTAACCGCGGATGGCGCTTTGTGAGCAGAATCAACGCCCGACCGGGGCCGCCCCAACCAGACGGACAGCGCTGATGACAGCGCCGTCAGTGGCTGTCTGGCAACGCTTTAATCCGCGCTGCGCTGCCGCGCTGATACGTTGCGATGCACCATCCCTCTATCTGACTACGCTGTTTTGAACTGACCAGAAGAGGGAACTGCCATGTTGATTCCGGAAGACGAACTGGCCACGCTGGACATGGCCGAACGCGCCAGTCTGGACGTGATCGATGCCCGCAAGGTGTTGTACCGAGTGGCGGGGCAAACGCCTGAAGGCATAGAAAGCCCGGAGCTGCGGCTGGCGCTGGACCGCTATTACGAAGCGCTGAAGACCGAGGTGTCGGTGCGCGAACGTATCGATATCTTTGCGCGCAAATTGACGGCGCGTTTTCACAAATAAGCACCGCTGCGGGCGCTGGATTCAAGCGGCGCGGCGGGTTTGTTCGCGCCGGTTGCGCACCATTTTGCGGATGGCCACACGCGCCATCTTGAACCAGCCAAACGGGCGCGGATCGACCAGCATGCTGACGGCGCGGGCGTAATCCAGCGTCAAGCCGGGCGTCCACGCCATGGTTTTGGCGCGCTTGCGGATTTGCGCGGCCACCCATAGTTCGGGCGTCAACAGCATGCGGAAAAAAAACGCCTGCCAGCCGCGGTCACGCCCGTAGAAATGACCGACCGAGCCTTCCACCGCCGCCTCCAGCGCCCGCGCCACGGTGCTGGAACAATTGCGCCAGGTCAGGTTGTAGGTGCTGTCTTGCCGATATTGCTCCCAGAACAAACGCAGGCGTTCCGGGCTGTAGTTACGGATGCGTACCTTGACGGTGGATTCGCACCAGCCTGGGATTCATAGGCGTAGCTGGGCTGGAACAAACCCGGCACGTCGTTCTCGCGTGTGGCACGCAACAGCCGGGCAAAGTCATCGGGCGAACGATCTATCTCTACGGCCGGATACAGGCTGATATAGATGCCTTCCGGCGATTCCAATGCCGCATGGCCGGTCGAGATCACCCCATCCGCATCGACCGCCGCAATATAGCGGTCTATCAACGGTCGGCGCATGGCCTTGCTGCGGGCGGAGCTACCGGCGTCCAGACATGCACGGTGAGCGCACGTTCGCTGGCAGCGGGCGGGCCGTCCCATACCAACGGCGCGTTGGCATCCAGATCGGTATTCTGATCGGCCCAGAACAGCGCAGTGGGGCGCTCCAGCATGGTACTGAGCAAGGCCCGCTGCGGCAGACGGCGCACACGATAGCCCAACAACAACAAACTCCAGCCGCTGAACATCAGCCCCAGGCCGAGGCAATACGGCACCGTGCCGAGGTAATGCGTGGGGTAGGGCTGATAAAAGAAAATCGCCAGCAAAATCTCGATGCCCGCCCCGACCAGCGCCGCGCGCCAGCGCGGATAACGGACCACCCACGCCGACGCGGCCTGCAAGGCGCCATCCAGCAAAAACAGCGTGCCAAAGATCATCGACAGGATGAAATTGCCGTGATGATGGCCCGCCAGAATCAGCAGCGCTGCCAGCACAAACGCCACGCCTTTCAGCAAGCGCAGCGCGCGCTGGCCACCCATGCCGGTCCACGCCACGGCCAGCGTGGCCACGCCATCCAGCATCAATAAGGCGGCAAAGAAATTGATCGGAAAATAGATGGCGTTATCCAGCGCATCAATAAAAAAATCACCACTCCCGCAATACCCCAGAGCCAGCCCGCGATACAGATGGCTTTCCAGCGCTTGCGCAGATAATCGACGCCCAGCAGCGTCAGAACCAGTTTGACCATGCAATTTATCCGGAAAGCCGCGACGGAGTGTCTGCAAAAAAAATGTAGTCGAAATCCGCGCGCCTTGCGCAGTGGTTTCCGATGCAACGTTGCGGCTGTGGCTGGTAGCGCAGGCAAATCGATACAGCAATTTACAAATCAGCGCGTGGCCGATACGCCGTGCTACACATCGGGCGGCCTGTGACATATTGCCGATACTGCCTCCTGTTCAATCGCTATCACGGCATATTGTCCGGTCGCCTTGCGCCGGTCGCCAATTGATCAGGAGCGCAAAATGTCCAGCATCTCAGGGTTGTCTTCCAGCAGTTATCTGTATTCGAGCACCGCGTCTGACGAGCTCAAACAGCGGCGGCAAAATTACAAAGCGCTAGAAACGGCGTTGAACGCGGGCGACCTGAGTGGCGCACAGACCGCGTATGCCGCCTTGCAAGCGCAACAAAGCAGCGCGTCCAGCGGTAGCAGCAGTTCGGGCAGCGGTAGCAATAGCGCGCAACAGCAGTTCCAGACCGATTTTGCCGCGCTCGGCACCGCCTTGTCGTCGGGCGATATCAGCAGCGCGCAAAGCGCCTTTGCCACGCTGCAATCCGACCGCCCCAAAGGCCCGCCACCGGGTGGCCAGGGCGGTGGCGCCATCCAGCAAGTGGCGTCCGATCTGGATGCGGTACAAAGCGCGCTGAGCAGCAACGATCTATCCAGCGCCAAAACCACCTTTTCCACCTTGTTGCAGGATTTGCAGACGGCCATGGGCAGCAGCAGCGCCAGCGCCAGCGCCTCGGGCTCGATCAGCAGCAGCAGCGCCACGGCGTCGGGCAGCACGGATGCCATCGCGGACGACTTTACCGCGTTACAGAATGCCCTGAGCAGCAATGACCTGGGCACGGCGCAAACCGCGTTTTTT
>BBFD01000313.1 GCA_001313065.1 Silvimonas sp. JCM 19000 | reverse complement strand
CCAAATCCCTCATTTACCAGTAGAATCCTGCGGTTTAATACCAAGCCCGCTGCCGGGAAATACGCAATGCTGACCTTCCAGGAAATACTGCTCAAGCTGCAAAACTATTGGGGCCAACAGGGCTGCGCGCTGCTGCAACCCTACGATATGGAAATGGGCGCGGGCACTTCGCATACCGCCACCTTTCTGCGCTCGATCGGCCCGGAACCATGGAACGCCGCATATGTGCAGCCGTCGCGCCGCCCCAAAGACGGCCGTTATGGCGAAAACCCCAACCGGCTGCAGCACTACTATCAATTTCAGGTGGTGCTTAAACCCAACCCCGACAACATCCTCGAACTGTACCTGGGCTCGCTGAAAGAACTCGGCATTGATCCCACCGTGCACGACGTCCGCTTTGTGGAAGACGACTGGGAAAACCCGAGCTGGGCGCGTGGGGTATGGGTTGGGAAGTGTGGCTTAACGGCATGGAAGTCACGCAGTTCACTTATTTCCAGCAAGTCGGCGGCCTTGATTGCAAACCGGTGCTGGGCGAAATCACCTACGGCACCGAACGCCTGGCGATGTATCTGCAAGGCGTGGAAAACGTCTACGACCTGGTCTGGACGCAATTCCCCAACGGCCAGAAAGTCACCTACGGCGACATCTACCATCAAAACGAAGTCGAACAATCCACCTACAACTTCGAGCATTCCAATGTCGAGTTGCTGCTGAGCCTGTTCAACAGTTTTGAAGGCGAAGCGCGCAAGCTGATCGAAGCCGGTCTGCCGTTGCCCGGCTACGAAATGATTCTGAAGTCGGCCCACACCTTTAACCTGCTGGACGCGCGTGGCGCCATCTCGGTGACCGAACGCGCCGCATACATCGGCCGCATCCGCACGCTGGCACGCATGGTGGCGCAGGCTTATTACGATTCGCGCGAGGCACTCGGCTTTCCGATGTGCCGGACCCAGGACTAAGCCGATGAGCCGGCTGCGCCTGACGCTGATATTGACCGCCGCGCTGTGCCTGGGCGCGTGCGGCAAATACGACGACGGCACGCGCGGGCCCGATCCGGTGCCCAAAGACGCGCAATGGCGCAGCTATGGCGATATGCCGGATTTTGAAGTACTGGCCGATATCGACTCCATCACGCACAACGTGCGCGATGCCGACGACGAATACACCTATGTCTGGATGCTGCAGCACTTCAAGCAAGACCAGATTGATGGCGTTTCCAAAGGCAAGTACCGCAAAAAAAATACATGCGCCAGGCCATCCACTGCCCCAGCGGCCGCATGGCGGGCACGGCAGTGGAAATGCGCGACGAAGAAGACGTACAGGTCGCGCGCTACGACGTTCCTGGATATCAGTGGGAATTCGAAACGCCGTCCCCCGACACCTATGGTGCCGACTTTGTGCGCCAGGTCTGCAAGATCATGGCCGACAAAGAGGCCAAACAAGCACAAGAGTCTGGCAAACGCTGAAGGCGCACGCTGCGCCCAGATGAACCCATCACGAGTAAAAAAAACGATGTCGCAAACCCTGTTGATTGAACTGTTTACCGAAGAACTGCCGCCTAAGGCGCTGCCTAAGCTGGGTGCCAGCTTTGCACAAACGTTGTTTGATGAACTGGCCAAGCTGGGCTTCGTCGACAAGAGCGTCGAATACTTTACCTTTGCCAGCCCGCGCCGCCTGGCCGTGTCGATTCCGGACGTGGTGCGCGTGCAGCCCGATCAGCAGATCGAAAAGAAAGGCCCGGCTGTGGCCGCCGGTTTCAAGGATGGCCAACCGACGCCCGCACTGGCCGGTTTTGCCCGTTCTTGCGGCGTAACGCCCGAGCAGCTGGAAAAAAAACCCACGACGGCAAGCAAGACATTTTTTGTGTTTCGCAGCACCAAAGCCGGGGAAGAACTGGCTGCCGTGTTGGCCGGTTTGATTGAACTGGCGCTCAAAAAAAACTGCCCGCGCCGCGCATGATGCGTTGGGGCGATCGCGATGGCGCGTTTATCCGCCCGATCCACGGCCTGCTGGCTATGCATGGCGCGGATGTGATCCCGGCGCACGCGCTGCATCTCAAATCCGGCCGCGTTACGCAAGGCCACCGCTTTTTGAGCAAAGGCCCGATCGAACTGGCGCACGCCGATGAATATGCGCGCGCCTTGTACGAAGCCGGTTGCGTGGTCGCCAATTTCACCGCGCGCCGCAACCTGATCGAAGACCGCCTGACCACGGCCGCCAAAGACGTCAACGCCACCATCGCGCCGTCGGCCGGTTTGCTGGACGAAGTAACGGCACTGGTGGAATGGCCGGTGGTGTACACCGGCGAATTCAGCGCTGACTTCCTTAAGGTGCCGCAGGAATGTCTGATCCTGTCGATGCAGCAGCATCAAAAATACTTTCCGCTGCTGGATAGCAACGGCAAGCTGCTGCCCAAGTTCCTTGTGGTGTCCAATCTGGAAACCAACGACCCGTCGCACATCATCCACGGCAACGAACGCGTGCTGCGCGCACGTTTGTCCGATGCCCAGTTCTTCTTTGAGCAAGACCAGAAGACCAGACTGGAAAGCCGCGTCGGCAAGCTGCGTAATGTGGTTTATCACAACAAGATCGGCAGCCTTTTCGAGCGCATCGAGCGCCTGGTCAAACTGGCGGGCGAGATCGCTCATAGTCTGGGCGCCGATCGTGCGCTGGCCGAGCGCGCTGCCTACCTGGCCAAGGCCGATCTGGTCAGCGATATGGTCGGCGAATTCCCTGAGCTGCAAGGCATTATGGCATGTACTACGCCCGTCACGACGGCGAAAACGAAGTGGTGGCGCAAGCATCGAAGGCCATTACCACCCGCGTTTTGCTGGTGACACCTTGCCGGAAGGCCCGGTGGCGCAAGCGGTATCGCTGGCTGACAAGCTGGAAGCCATAGTCGGCATCTACGGCATCGGCTGATCCCGACCGGCGATAAAGATCCGTTTGCCCTGCGCCGCGCTGCCTTGGGCGTGCTGCGCATGTTGCTGCAATTGCCGCTGGATTTGACCGCGCTGCTGAACGCCACCGCCGCCACCTTCCCGCAAGGCGTGGTGTCGGACAACGTGGCCGCAGGCGTGGCGGACTTTATGCAAGAGCGGCTGAAAAAAAACTATCTGCAGGCCGAATACCCGGCCGCCGATATCGAAGCCGTGCTGGCCTTGCGCCTGAACCGTTTCGATGACGTGTCCAAGCGTCTGGACGCGGTCGCAACCTTCCGCGCCCTGCCGGAAGCCGCCGCACTAGCCGCCGCCAACAAGCGGATTCGCAACATCCTGAAGAAAGTCGAAGGCGAAATCCCCGCGCTGAACCCGGCGCTGCTGGTGGAAGACGCGGAAAAAAAGCACTGCACGCCGCGTTCGTCAGTGTGGCCCCGTCGGTGCAAACCGCGCTGGCGGCACAAGACTTTACCGGCGCGCTGAAGCAACTGGCCGCACTCAAGGCGCCGGTCGATGCCTTCTTTGATGGCGTAATGGTGATGGCAGATGATCTGGCCGTGCGTGGTAACCGTCTGGCCTTGTTGTCCGGCCTGGCCGGCATCATGAACCAGGTGGCCGAATTGTCGTTGCTGGCGGAATAAACACAGTGCCGGACTGGATGGTGACCAACATGAAACTGCTGATTCTGGATCGTGACGGTGTCATCAACGAGGACAGCCCGGACTACATCAAGTCGCCGGATGAATGGATACCCATACCCGGCAGCCTTGAGGCCATGGGCGAGTTGTCACGCGCGGGCTGGTCGCTGGTGGTCGCCACCAACCAGTCCGGTGTGGCGCGCGGTTATTACGATGTGCAGATGCTTAACCGCATCCATGCCCGCATGTATAAAGCCGCCAACGAAGCGGGCGGGCATATCGACGCGGTGTTTTTCTGTCCGCACGGGCCGGAAGACGGCTGTGATTGTCGCAAGCCGTTGCCCGGCATGATTATCGATATCGCGCGGCGTTATCACATGCAGGCTGGCGACTGCATCATGGTCGGCGACAGCTTGCGCGATCTGCAGGCCATTGCTGCAGCGGGCGGCCATCCCATCCTGGTCCGCACCGGCAACGGTGTAAGCACCGAAGCCGCTGGCAATCTGCCCGCGGGTACGCTTGTTTTTGATAACCTGGCCGCAGTTGCGCGCCATCTGCTGACGCATGAAACCGTGCGCAGCGCCTCTACCGCTGAGTAAAGATTCCATGGTTCTGTTGCGTTCTTTGATCTACTGGCTGGGCTTTGTGCTGATCACGCCGGTGTACGCCATTCTGTCGCTGATGGCGCTGCCATTTCCGCGTGTGCCGCGTTATCGCTTTGTAACCGGCTGGTGCAAGATCATGGTGTTTTTTGCTGCGCGTGGTGTGCGGCCTTCACTACAAGGTCATCGGCCGCGAAAACATCCTGAAGCAGCCCGCCATGCTGATGAGCAAACACCAGTCCGCCTGGGAAACCATGGCGCTGACGCAGTTTTTTTCCGCCGCTGGTGTATGTGTTAAAGCGCGAACTGTTCAAGATTCCGTTCTTTGGTTGGGGCCTGCGTGTGGTGTCGCCGATTGCGATTGACCGCAGCAACCGCGCCGAAGCGCAACGTTTGCTGATGGAACAAGGCCACGAGCGCCTGCGCGATGGTTTCTGGATCGGCATCTTTCCGGAAGGCACGCGGGTGGCGCCGGGCAAACGCGCGCAATACAAGCAAGGCGGCGCACGTCTGGCCATCAGCCTGGGCGTACCCATCGTGCCGGTGGCGCTGAACTCGGGCGAATACTGGCCCAAGAATTCGCTTAAAAAAAATATCCGGGCACCATCACCGTTTCGATCGGCCCGGCCATCCAGACTGCGGGCCGCAGCGCCGACGAGATCACGCGCGAAGTCGAAAACTGGATCGAAACCGAGCTGGCCCGCATCGGCGGCACCGGCCCCTGCTATCCGCGC
>BBFD01000312.1 GCA_001313065.1 Silvimonas sp. JCM 19000 | reverse complement strand
GGTGCTGCAGCCGCATCGGCCACTTCCAGCAACACCACCACATCGCCTTCCGACACTTTATCGCCGGTCTTGATCTTTACTTCTTTGACCGTACCAGCCGCAGTGGCCGGCACTTCCATCGTGGCCTTGTCGGTTTCGAGCGTGATCAGCGATTGCTCGACTTCGATCACGTCGCCCGCTTTGACCATGACTTCAATGACATCGACGCCGTCATGGCCGCCGATGTCGGGAATCTTCAGTTCAATAACATTGCTCATGGCTTCTTGTACCTGTCTTGGGTGAGCAGCGGGGCCGGTATCGCCTTAGCCCCGTTCCTGGTACAGCCCCCGCCCGATCAGACCGGGGGCTGTGCCTCACGCGTTCAAACCGTCCAGGGGGCTGGACGATCCGCATTGACGCCGTATTTGGCAATCGCCTCCGCCACCTTGGCGGCCGGCAGCTTGCCTTCGTCGGCCAGCGCCTTGAGCGCGGCGACGACCACGTGGTAACGATCAACCTCAAAGAAGCTGCGCAGCTGGCTACGGCCATCCGAACGGCCAAAGCCGTCGGTGCCCAGCACCACATAACGACCCGGCACGTATTCACGAATCTGGTCGGCATAGGTGCGCTTGTAGTCGGTGGCCACAATGGTGGGGCCCACCGCGTCTTTCAGGCATTGCGTTACAAACGGCACTTGCGGCTCGGCCAGCGGGTGAAGCATGTTGTGGCGGGTGGCGGCCATGCCGTCGCGCTTCAGTTCATTAAAGCTCGGGGCGGACCAGATATCGCTTCGACGCCGAAATCGTTCTTGAGCAGATCAGCCGCGGCAATCACTTCGCGGAAGATGGTGCCCGAACCCATCAGCTGCACATGCAGCTCGCCGGTGCTGGCGGCAGGACGGAACTTGTACAGACCCTTGATGATGCCGGCTTCCGCGCCTTCCGGCATGGCCGGGTGCGCGTAGTTTTCGTTCATCACGGACAGGTAGTAATAGATGTTTTCCTGATCCTGATACATGCGCTTCATGCCGTGCTGCACGATCACTGCCAGTTCATAGGCAAAGGTCGGGTCATACGACACGCAGTTAGGCACAAACTCGGCAAACAGGTGACCGTGGCCATCCTGATGCTGCAGACCTTCGCCGTTCAGCGTGGTGCGGCCCGCGGTACCGCCAACCAGGAAGCCACGTGCGCGCAGGTCACCCGCAGCCCAGGCCAGATCGCCAATGCGCTGGAAGCCGAACATCGAGTAATAGATGTAGAACGGAATCATCGTCACGCCATGGTTGGCGTAGGCGGTGGCGGCGGCAATCCAGTCGGCCATCGCGCCCGCTTCGTTGATGCCCTCTTGCAGAATCTGACCCGTGGTCGACTCTTTGTAGAACATCAGCTGGTCTGCATCTTGCGGCTCGTACAGCTGGCCGACGTGGCTCCAGATACCCAGTTGGCGGAACATGCCTTCCATACCAAACGTGCGCGATTCATCCGGCACGATCGGCACGATGCGCTTGCCCAACGTTTTGTCTTTGACCAGCGTGGACAGTATGCGCACGAAGGCCATGGTGGTGGACATTTCGCGTTCGCCGCTGCTTTCCAGCAGGGTTTTGAAGGCGTCCAGCGCCGGGGTTTCCAGCGGCTCGTTCACCGGCTTGCGCGACGGCAGATAGCCGCCCAGCGATTGCCGGCGTTCGTGCATGTACTTCAGCTCAGGCGCATCGGCGGCCGGGCGATAGAACGTGGCGGCACGGGCTTCGTCATCGGTAAGCGGAATGCGGAAACGGTCGCGCAAATGCAGCAGGTCGTCGCCAGACAGTTTTTTTGGTCTGATGCGCCACGTTCTGCGATTCACCGGCCGCGCCCATGCCGTAACCCTTGACGGTTTTAACCAGCAGCAGCGTCGGTTGGCCTTTGTGTTCAGACGCGGCTTTGTAGCCGGCAAACACTTTGTGCGGATCGTTACCACCGCGGGTCAGACGCCAGATGTCGTCGTCGGACATGTTGGAAACCATGTCCAGCAGTTCCGGGTAGCGCCAAAGAAATGCTTGCGCACATACGCGCCATCTTTGGATTTGTAGGTCTGGTATTCGCCGTCGACCACTTCCATCATACGTTTTTTGCAGCAGGCCGTTTTTTTTGTCTTTGGCCAGCAGGGCGTCCCAACCGGAACCCCATACCACCTTGACCACGTTCCAGCCCGAACCGCGGAAGTCGCCTTCCAGTTCCTGAATGATCTTGCCGTTGCCGCGCACCGGGCCATCCAGACGCTGCAGGTTGCAGTTGATCACAAAGATCAGGTTGTCGAGCTTTTCACGGCCTGCCAGCGAGATCGCGCCCAGCGATTCCGGCTCGTCCATTTCACCATCGCCGCAGAAACACCAGACCTTGCGATCGCCTTGTTGCTTGAAGCCACGGTCGTCCAGGTACTTCATAAAGCGGGCCTGGTAGATGGCCATCAAGGGGCCAAGGCCCATCGAAACGGTGGGGAACTGCCAGAAGTCCGGCATCAGCCACGGGTGCGGATAGCTGGACAGACCCGCGCCATCGACTTCCTGGCGGAACTTGACCAGTTGTTCTTCCGAGATACGGCCTTCGAGAAGGCGCGCGAATACATGCCCGGGGCGCTATGGCCCTGGAAGTAAATCAGATCGCCACCGTGATTTTCGCTGGGGGCGTGCCAGAAGTGGTTCCAGCCCACGTCATACAACGTGGCGGCCGAGGCAAACGACGTGATGTGGCCGCCCAGGTCCGGGTTGATCTTGCCCGCACGCACAACCATCGCCGCTGCGTTCCAGCGCGTGTAAGAGCGGATGCGCTCTTCAAACGTATGGTTGCCCGGGCTCTTGGCCTCGAGGTGGGCGGGGATGGTGTTGATGTAAGCGGTGGTGGCCGTGTACGGGATATTGACGCCGTCAGCACGTGCGTGATCGATCAGTTTTTTTCAACGAGATAGTGCGCGCGCTCAGCACCTTCGTTTTCGAGTACGCCATCCAGCGCTTCCAGCCACTCACGGGTTTCCTGAGGGTCCTGGTCGTGAATCTGCTCTGCCATTGCCATACCTTTTTTGATGTGGTTAATGCCCGGTCTGTCGTATCCATCCGGTGCATCGCCCGGCTTTTGGCCGGGCGATCAGTCCGCAGTGCGGTATTTATAGTGGGGACGTGAGTGCGTGTGACTTAGCGCGATGCATTGCGCTTGTAGTAGTTGACCAGCCCGTTGGTGGACGAGTCATGGCTGGTGGTCAGCCCCGGTGTGGTCAGATCCGCTTCAATGGCTTTGGCGAGCTGCTTGCCCAACTCGACGCCCCATTGATCATAGGAGTTGATATTCCACACGGTGCCTTGCACCAGGATCTTGTGTTCGTACAGCGCGATCAACGCACCCAGGCGACGCGGCGTCAGGCGCTGCATCAGGATGGTGTTGGTCGGGCGGTTGCCTTCAAAGATCTTGTGCGGGGTGAGCTTGTCTTGCGCTTCACCGGTAATGCCGGCCTTGTTGAGCTCGGCGCGCACTTCGGCTTCGTTCTTGCCGCGCATAAACGCTTCGGTTTGCGCAAACACGTTGGCCATCAGGATGGCCGGGTGCGGTTCCGGCGCGTCAGGATGTTCGATCGAGCTGATGAAGTCGATCGGCACAATCTGACTGCCTGATGCAGCATCTGGTAGTAAGCGTGCTGGCCGTTGATGCCGGCATCGCCCCATACCACCGGGCCGGTTTGATAATCCACACGGCTGCCATCGAGCGTCACCGACTTGCCGTTGGATTCCATATCCAGCTGTTGCAGGTACGCGGGGAAGCGCGCCAGCGACTGGTTGTACGGCGAAATCAGATGGGTTTTGGTGCCAAAGAAATTGATGTACCACACGCCCAGCATGCCCATGATGACCGGCAGGTTCTGTTCGAACGGCTTGTTCTTGAAATGCTCGTCCATGGTGTAAGCACCATGCAGCAAGTCTTGATAATCGTGCTTGCCGAGGTAGATGGCGATCGGCAAACCGATGGCCGACCACAGCGAATAACGACCGCCGACCCAATCCCAGAATTCGAACATGTTGTCGACGTCGATACCGAACTCGGCCACCGCCTTGGCGTTGGTGGACAGCGCGACAAAATGGCGAGCGATATGTGCTTCGTTGCCCACGCGCTCAAGGAACCACTTGCGCGCGGTGTGCGCGTTGGTGATGGTTTCTTGCGTGGTAAAGGTTTTGGACGCCACGATAAACAGCGTGGTTTCCGGATTCAGGCGCTTGAGGATGGAGCTGATCTGTTCGCCGTCGACCGTGGACACAAAGTGCATGGTCAGGCGTTCGTGGCCATATGCCTTGAGCGCGTTACACACCATCAGCGGGCCGAGGTCAGAGCCACCGATACCGATGTTGACGATGTCGGTGAAGGCCTTGCCGGTGTAGCCGACGCGTTCGCCCGAGCGGATTTCGTCGGAGAACTTGAACATCTTTTCCTTGACCGCATTGACCTTGGGCATGACGTCTTCGCCATCGACCAGGATCGGGTTGCTGTCCAGGTTGCGCAATGCCACGTGCAGCACGGCGCGGTTTTCGGTGATGTTGATCTTGTCGCCGGCAAACATGCTTTTGATTTTTTTCGGGCACGCCAGCCTGACGGGCCAGATCGAACAGCAGTTCCAGCGTTTTGGGCGTGATGCGGTTCTTGGAGTAATCAAAGAACAGGCCGCCCGATTCCAGCGAAAACTTTTCAAAGCGCTGCGGATCGTCATTGAACAGATCGCGCATGTGCAGCGGGGCAACTTCTTTGTAGTGTTCCGCCAGCGCGAGCCATGCGGGGGATTGAGTCAGGTTGGACATGTCTGGGTTCCTTTTTTTCTCAGTGGCACTGATACCCGCCGCGGCGGGCCTGATGTCTGAAACTCACGGTAAATCTTTGTGGATGGCCCTCGTCATCAGTGCCCGGGTCTTGGGGCCCGGGTCAGCAGATACGGTGG
>BBFD01000311.1 GCA_001313065.1 Silvimonas sp. JCM 19000 | reverse complement strand
CCGCAGCGGGCGGCGTCGGCACCGTCGGCAGCGTATACACCGCAACCTTGCTGGTTTCCACCGTCACGCCACCTTGCTGCACGATGCCCGAGCCTGACGTCCCGGCGGCAATATTGATGGTGCCGGTGTTGACCACATGCCCGCGTTGCCCAAGGCGGCTGAAGGCATACGAGTTATTGGTGTTGATATTGATCACGCCATCGTTTTCGATCACCGCGCCATCCAGCGCATCGCTGGTCAGCTGCATTGCCACCAGGTTCTGCTGGCCCAGCGGATTACCGACCGCGCCCAGATTGATGGTGCCGTTATTCACCACCTGGCCGTTTGCGCCCGCCTGCATGCCAACGGCGCCAGTCACGGTAAGGTTGATCACCCCATCATTAACGGCCGCATTGTTGGTGTAGGCGATATTGACGGCGGCATGCCCCAGGCCGCCATAGGCGTAATTGACCACCCCGGTGCTCTGGTTCCAGAACATGTCTGAATTACCGGCAACCGACGACGAAGAGTCGCTGATCAGATTGCTCCCGCTCACATCAACCTGGGTAATGGTTCCGCCGTTGATGATGGCCAGGTTGTCACCGGAACCCAGCACCAGCGTGTTGCGGTCGCCCCCCGACAGGTCCCGGACTATGGTGCCCGTATTAACGAATTTGGCACCGCCATCAATCTGCAGATTACGCCCGTTGTTGATGCCTATCGTCCCGTCGGATTCGTTGAATACGTTGCCGCCGCGTATCCACAAATCGCGCCCGTTATCGGCGTTGAGGGTGCCATGGTTGTCGAACACATTGTTGCTATTGCCATCCATATACAGACCCTTGGTCATAGAACCCCCGACGCCATTGCTGAAGCTGCTGCCCCCCGTCATCGACAGCGCGCCACTGATGGTGCCGGTATTGCTGGCACTACCACCGTTCTGGCTGAGGTCGCCGGTGATCGTGCCGCTGTTATTCAATTGTCCGGTCGTGATCTGCACGTTGCCGAGCGTGCCCTGATTGACCACGCTGCCGCCGTTGATGTTGATCGGCGTGCTGATCGAGCCCGAGGCAGGTTGGTCAACGTGCCCTGTGGCAACACCGTGAATGAAGCGCCGCTGACCGTGCCCGCATTGCTCACGCCAACGGCCGCACCGGTGCTATAAGCCGTGCCAGCGGCCTGGGTCAGCGCCGTGGTCGCACCCGCCGCGGCGATCACGCTGCGTCCGCATATTGCTGCAAGGTGGTGGTGGCGCTGTTGTTTACGCTGGGGTCCACGCCCGGCCCCACCACAATCTGCCCCAGATTGATGATGTAGCCATTCACGTTGTTATCGGTGTAGAACGCGCGACCGATATTCGTGTTGATGGTGATGACGCCGGTGGTGTCGTTGATGGCAATGCCGCCATTGATGGTGCCCATGCCCACCAATTGCGCGGCGCTGCGTCCGCCACGGTAGTGGCATCGGCGTTGAGTGTGATATTGCCGCGGTTGGTGACCGTGCCGCCGCCCATGGCCAGCATGCCAAAACCAGAGTTGGTCACGGTGATATTGCCGGTATTAAGCGGTGACGCCTTTGCCGTATTGCGAGTCCGTGCTGCCTGCCTCCAGCGCCGCGCCACGGTAAAACGCAGTGTTGTCTGCAGTGGTGTAGGGCGTTTTTTCCGGTGGTCACCCCGCTCGCGTCGACGACGGGAACAAAGCCATCAAGGCTGAGGTTGCCTTCGTTGAGCAGGAACCAAGCAATTGCGAATTGTTGTCCTTGTCCCCGGTGGCGGCGATGTTAAACAGACCCGCCCCTTGCGCCGTAATGGTCCCGCCTGCGGCATTGACTGCCGCGCCCCCCGTCGTCCCCAAAACACCGGCTGCCAGACCGCTGGCCCAGCGCACGGGCATCACATTAACGCCGGTACTGCCGACAGGCAGTGCGGTTGAACGCAGATTGATTGATCCGCTATTTCGCGCGGTAGAGCCCGTGTACTCGGCAATCATCACCGTTGCCTGTTTCCCGTCGTTATCGATACCTAACTGATCAATGCGGCCCGAGCTCTCCACCGTCGCCCCCTGAAGCGCGCTCATGAGCGTACCGCGATCCGCCGGGGCGGCATTGATGAAACCTGCGTTGGTAATCTGCGTTCCAGTGCCGGTGGCTGACAACGTGCCGCGGTCATATTCGGCACTGCTTGTGGTCACAAAATTGACGTCCAGCTCGGAACCCGAATCCAGCAGCACTTGCGCACCACCTGAGGCGGTGGCGAACATCCCGTACAGCACTGAAGCGCTTGTGTTGGAAACGCTGGATTTTCCACTCACCGTTACCGTGTTCGGGCCACTGACATTGATTCCGCGCAGCAGATCATCGCTACCGTATGCGGTACTCGCACCCTGGTTATCGACATTGATGGACACCCCGCCTGCAACATTGACCACGTTGCGCTCACCAGACAGATCCAGGGCAGTGAAGAAGCCTTGCTGGCTGCCCTTGGCTATGCCGGGCTGCTGCAGCGTGACTGTCCCTGCCAGATTGATGGTGTTGTCAGAGCCGGTCACGACCAGACCGCGCAGATCGCCGGGCGCGATGGGATTGCGCGTGGCGCCGATGTCGATGCTGCCGACATTCAGATTGCCGTCCAGCTTGAGCGTGCCCTTGCTCCCGTTGATCACGATGCCGGTCGCTGGCTGCAGGACCCCGTTGACATCCTTCACCGCCGTCACATTGACGTTGCCCTGCAGACTCACATTGGCGTTATCGCTTTCCAACATCACGCCGGTGCCGTTCAGCGTCACATTGATATCGCCGCTATTGGCAGGGTGGTTTTTGCGGTCGGGTCGGTGCTGTGCACGTAGATGCCCACCGAAAAGGGGTCTTGCACATTGATTTTTTGCCGCGGTCGAGGTATTCGAGTTATTGCCGGTCACCGAAATGCCGGTGCCCGCATTGGTCACATTGATTACCCCGTCCAGCGTGGCAGTGGTCGTGACGTTATCGCCGGTAAACGCAATGCCGGTGCCGTAGTCGGTGGCGTTGATCTGGCCCGCCAGGGTGGCCTGGGTGTTGTTGCCGTCGATCTGCACGCCGGTCGAGGAGGGGCCGGTGATGCTGGCAATAAAGTGCTCGATGTTCAACTGGGTGCCGTTGCCGGTCACTTCCACGCCCGTGCTGCCACCGGCTACGTTCATGATGGCGGGGTTGTCGGCGGTGCCACTCAGATTGATCACTGCGTTATCGCCGGCCACATCAACGCCCTTGGCGCCCTGCTCGACCACCAGCGCGCCGGTTTCGTTGACGGTGGCACCGTTGCCGTTAACCACCGTGCCGGTGGAGCCGGTGCCGGTGGCTGTGGTCGTGCCCGCGTTATTGACGGTGCCGTTCTGCCCATCGATGCGGGTGCCGTGCCCCCTCCGCTGACGCTGGTCTTGCCGCTGTTATCCACAACCGCGTTATCGCCCGCCACCCAGGTGCCGATGGCGCCGCTACCACTGATATTGGCATCGCCCTTGTTGGCGATTCTGGCGTCTTTGCCGATCACATCCGTGCCGACGCTGCCTGCCGCCACATCGGTAATGCCGTTGTTGTTGACGCTGGCGGTATCGCCAGTCACCCGGGTGCCGATCGCGCCGTTATCCACGCTGATATGCGCGTTGTTATCCACCTGCGCGTTATTGCCGCTGATATCGGTAATGACCGTGCCCTTGCCCGTGCCGCTGCCCTCGCCGCTGTTGATCACCTTGCCGCTATCGCCAGCGATATGGGTGCCGGTGCCGCCGTCAGACACGGTCACCTTGCCGGTGTTGTCCACGCTCGCGCCTTTGCCCGTGATGTCGGTGCCGATACTGCCCGCGCCGGTAATGGTGGCATCGCCGCTGTTCACCACTTTGCTGTTGTCACCCGCAATCTGGGTGCCGGTGCCACCGTCGGACACGGTCACCTTGCCGATGTTATCCACGCTGGCGCCAGTGCCGGTAATGTCCGTGCCGGTGCTGCCCTTGCCCGAGATGGTGGCATCGCCGCCGTTCACCACTTTGCCGTTGTCGCCCGCGATATGCGTGCCGGTGCCGTCATCGCTTACCGTCACGGCGCCCTGGTTGTCGACGGTGCCGCTATTGCCTTTGATGTCGCTGCCTATGCTGTCGTCGCCGCTGACCGTGGTGGTGCCGGTGTTGGTAATCACGCCGTTGTCGCCAATGATGCTGCTGCCGGTGCCGCCGTCGGTCACGCTGCTGTTGCCGCCGTTGATGATGACGCCGGTGTTGCCGCTGATCACCGCGCCCTTGCTGCCGTCGCCAGCAACGCTCATGCCCTCTTTGTTCTCGATGCGGCCGTCGTTATCCGTCACCAAAGTGCCGATGGCACCGTCCTTGACCGTAACGTGATCATTCACCACCACGCTTTTGTCGCCAGTGACTTCGACACCGATCGAACCGGCATCGGTGCTGGTGGTCTCGCCATGCACGGTCACCGTGCCGCTGTCGCCGTCCACATGCACGCCGGTGCTGCCCTCGCTGGCGGTTACCCCGTTATCCACCGTGGTCTGCGTGTTGTCGCCCACCACAATCACGCCCGCCGAGTCACCGCCTTTGACGGTCACCGTCGGTACATGCACCTGCGAGTTGTCGCCGAGGGTGATCACGCTGTCGCCGGTGGCATGAATAATCCGGCCTTGCCGATCCAGCGCCCAATACAGCCCGTCGGCATCCTTGCTTCCACGGTCAGGTGGGTGGCGTGGTGGCGTTGTTGACGTTCCAGTTCTGGCTATTGGTATACAGAATTGCATCGTTGGGCGCCTGGCCGTAGCTGGCCACCAGCGTGAGCTTGTAATGGTCGCCTTCGGCGGCATAGCTGTAGACCAGGCCATCCATCACGATGACCTGGGCATTGCGGTTGAGCACCACGCCGTAATTGAAATTGGTGACGCCGGGGACGGGCGTAGGCGTAGGCGTCGGGGTGGGGGTCGGCGTA
>BBFD01000310.1 GCA_001313065.1 Silvimonas sp. JCM 19000 | reverse complement strand
CCGTTGCTGGGGGCCGCGGCTGGGCAAAACCCGCCAGCAAAGCCAGCAGGGGGACTAATTTGATGAGGGGGCGCATGAGCGTTTCTCCTTGGGCACTTTTTTTTGTTGTGGGTGCTCTGCAAATAACGGTTAAAGACGCGGTGCGGATTACGCTGGTCCGATCCGCGGAGTCCATCGTCGCTTAGAGCGAGAACTGCATCTCGCGTTCGGCGGGCGACATTTCAAAACCACGCGTCTCATAAAAAAATCAAAAAATGGCGTTAACGACTTGTTCTGGCTCGTCGATCACCTGGATCAGGTTCATATCGTGGGCGGCAATCATGCCTTCGTTAACCAGCGTGGTTTTAAACCACTCGACCATACCGCCCCAGAAACTGCTGCCCATCAGAATCACCGGAATCTTGCGAGTCTTGCCAGTCTGGATCAGCGTCAGCGCTTCGCTTAGCTCGTCCAGCGTGCCAAAGCCACCGGGCATCACCACATAAGCCGTGGCGTGTTTGACAAACATCACCTTGCGCGCAAAAAAAAGTGACGAAAGCTCTGGCTGATGTCCTGATACGGATTGCCGCTTTGCTCATGCGGCAACTGGATATTCAAACCCACCGATGGGCTCTTGCCTCAAACGCGCCTTTGTTAGCCGCTTCCATAATGCCAGGGCCACCGCCCGAGATCACCGCAAAGCCGGCATCAGATAACAAGCGGGCCAGTTGTTCGGTCAGCTTATAATACGGGTGGCTCACCGGCGTACGGGCCGAGCCAAAGATCGAAACAGCGGGCTGGATCGGCTGTAACCGTTCGGTGGCTTCAACAAATTCCGCCATGATTTCAAACACGCGCCACGACTCGCGGGTGCGCCATTGCTGCAGGTCTTCTGTGGCCGTGGACGGGTCAGAATACTGCGGCAGCTTGTCTTTCAAGCTCATGATCGTATCTTTTGATGTTTGTGAATAAAGCCGGGCGGCGAGGGCGTCGTCCGGTTTCCAGTATAAGAGGGTTTGCCCTGATGCCCAGGCTTTTGCTCATTGACGGTTCGTCTTATCTGTACCGCGCTTTTCATGCGATCCGCGAACTGTCGGCCCCCGATGGCACGCCCACCAACGCCATCTACGGCTTTGTGAACATGCTGCGCAAACTGCGCCAGACCACGCCAGCCGATTACATCGCCTGCGTGTTTGACGCCAAAGGCAAAACGTTCCGCGACGATATCTACCCCGAATACAAAGCCCAGCGCCCGCCGATGCCGGACGAACTGCGCTCGCAAGTGGAGCCCATCCATGCCGCCGTGCGCGCGTTTGGCGTGCCGATTCTGTGCGTGGATGGCGTTGAGGCCGATGACGTCATCGGCACGCTGGCGCTGGTGGCCTGCACCCAGGGTATCGAAACTATCCTCTCCACCGGTGACAAGGATATGGCGCAGCTGGTTAACGGTTGCGTACGCATCGAAAACAGCATGACCGAAGAAGTGCTGGACGAAGCCGGTGTGCTGGCCAAGTTTGGCGTGCGGCCCGATCAGATCGTCGATTATCTGACGCTGGTGGGCGATACCGTCGACAACGTGCCGGCGTGCCCAAATGCGGCCCCAAGACCGCAGCCAAATGGCTGGCCGAATATCAGACGCTGGATAACCTGGTGGCCAATGCCGACAAGATCGGCGGCGTGGTCGGGCAAAACCTGCGCGATACGCTGGCGTGGCTGCCCACCGGCCGCAGCCTGGTCACCATCAAATGCGATGTCGACCTGACCCAGGAACTGCCCAACCAGCTGCTCGACCTGGCCCCCACGCACGAAGACTGGCACACGCTGCTGGAAATGTTCCGCCGCTACAACTTCCGCACCTGGCTGCGCGAGGCCGAAACCCGCATCGCTGATGGCGCGGGCGTATTGCCGGGCACCGAAGCCGTGGCCGCGCCGGTCAGCAAGGTGGAGCGCCATTACGAGGCCATCCGCACGCCCGAACAACTGGCCGCCTGGCTGACCAGAATCCACGATGCCGACGTGGTGTCGGTGGATACCGAAACCACCAGCCTTGATCCGCTGCGCGCGCGCATCGTCGGCATTTCGATTGCGATTGCGCCGGGCCAGGCCGCCTATCTACCGCTGGCGCACCGGGGCACCGCCGCCGCCGACCAGTTGCCGTTTGATGAAACACTGGCGCAACTCAAACCGTGGCTGGAATCGCCCACCCACAAAAAAAAGCTGGGGCAGAACCTTAAATACGATCAGCACGTGTTTGCCAACCACGGCATCACGCTACGCGGCGTGGCCGATGACACGCTGTTGATGTCCTATGTGCTGGCCAGCCACGAACGCCACAATCTGGACGACCAGGCCGAGCGCGAACTGGGCGAAACCACCATCAAATATGAAGATCTGTGCGGCAAAGGCGCCAAGCAGATCGGCTTTGATGAAGTCGCCATCGAACAAGCCACCGATTACGCCGCCGAGGATGCCGATATCGCGCTGCGCCTGGCCGCCGCGCTGCAAGAACGACTGGCGCAAGAACCGCGGCTGGAAGCGCTGTATCGCGATATCGAATTGCCGGTGCGCGATGTGTTGTTCCAGATGGAACGCACCGGCGTGCTGCTGGATGCGCAATTGCTCAGCAAGCAAAGCCATGAGCTGGGCTTGCGCTTGATCTCGCTGGAACAGCAAGCCTACGAACTGGCTGGCATGCCGTTCAACCTGGGCAGTCCCAAGCAGATTGGCGAAATCTTTTTTTGAAAAGCTCGGCCTGCCGGTGACCAAAAAAAACGCCGAAAGGCGCGCCGTCCACCGATGAAGATGTGCTGCAAGAACTGGCCAAGGATTTTCCGCTGCCCAAAGTGCTGCTGGAACATCGCAGCCTGTCCAAGCTGAAATCCACCTATACCGACAAGCTGGGCAGCATGCTCAACCCGGCTACCGGCCGCGTGCACACCAGCTTTAACCAGACCGTGGCGGTGACGGGGCGGCTGAGTTCCAGCGACCCCAATCTGCAGAACATCCCGATCCGCACCGCCGAAGGCCGGCGCATTCGCGAGGCGTTTATTGCGCCGCCGGGGCACAAGATTATCTCGGCCGATTATTCGCAGATTGAGTTGCGCATCATGGCGCATCTGTCGGGCGATGAAGCGCTGCTGAAGGCGTTCCAGGAAGGCATGGACGTACACCGCGCCACCGCCGCCGAAGTATTCAGCGTGATGCCGATCGAGGTGTCGCCGGAACAGCGCCGTTATGCCAAGACCATCAACTTTGGTCTGATCTACGGCATGAGCGCCTTTGGCTGGCGCAATCGCTGGAAATTGAACGCAGCGCCGCGCAGAACTATATCGACCGTTACTTTGGGCGTTTTCCCGGTGTGGCCGCATATATGGAACGCACCCGCGCCGAAGCGCGGCAGCGCGGCTTTGTCGAAACCGTGTTCGGCCGCAAGCTGTGGCTGCCCACCATCAAGGCCGCCAACCCGATGCAACGCGCCGGGGCCGAACGCGCCGCGATCAACGCGCCGATGCAAGGCACCGCCGCCGACCTGATCAAACTGGCGATGCTGGCCACCAACGACTGGCTGAGCAGCGGCACGCTCAGCAGCCGCCTGGTGTTGCAGGTGCACGATGAACTGATACTGGAAGTGCCCGATGCCGAAGTGGCGCTGGTGCAGGAACAATTGCCCAAGATCATGGCCGACGTGGCGGCGCTGAAGGTACCGTTGGTGGCCGATGTCGGCATCGGCCTTAACTGGGATCAAGCCCACTGACCCATAGGGTGGGTCTCGACCCACCACTCAAAGGCGCATGCCTGTGCTGTGGCGGTTGCTATGAATTCCTTACGGCGTTCAAACCTGGGGCCGTGCTGCGCCATGTGCCCATGGCTTTGAACGGTGGGACCAGGCGCCCCCGTCCGGACCCACCCCATAACTCTGTGATTTGAAAAGATGACCACTACCGCTCCTACCCGTCTCGTCATCGCCACGCGTGAAAGCCCGCTGGCGCTGTGGCAAGCCCACCATATCCGCGACCGTCTGCTGGCGCTGTACCCCGGCCTGACGGTTGAGCTGCTGGGTATGACCACGCAGGGCGATCGCATTCTCGATGTCACCCTCAACAAAATCGGTGGCAAGGGCCTGTTTGTTAAAGAACTCGAAACCGCGTTGCAGGATGGCCGCGCCGATCTGGCCGTGCACTCGATGAAAGATGTGCCGATGGTGCTGCCGGAAGGTTTTGCCATGGCCGCCGTGGCGGAGCGCGAATCGCCGTTTGACGCCTTCGTCTCGAATACCTACGCCGCCGTGGCCGACTTGCCCGCCGGCGCGGTGGTGGGCACCTCCAGCCTGCGCCGTGAAAGCCAGCTGCGCGCACGCTTTCCGCATCTGGTCATCAAGCCGTTGCGCGGCAATATCAACACGCGGCTGCGCAAACTGGACGAAGGCGAATACGACGCCATCATCCTCGCCGCCGCCGGCTGATCCGCCTGGAGATGGGCGAGCGCATCCGCGCGCTGATGAGTGCCGAAGACAGCCTGCCCGCACCGGGCCAAGGCGCGCTGGGCATCGAAATCCTGGCCAGCCGCGATGATCTGAAAGCGTTGCTGGCCCCGCTGAACCACGCCGCCACTGCCGCATGTGTGGAAGCCGAGCGCGCGGTGTCGCGTCGCCTGGGCGGTTCTTGCCAGGTGCCGCTGGGTGCGTTTGCCGAAGATGATGATGGCTTTTTGCGCCTGCGCAGCTTTGTCGCCAGCCCCGATGGCAGCGATATCGTCTATGCCGAAGCCAATGGCTCGCGCGCGGCGGCCGATGGCTGGGCAACCAGGTGCCGATCTGCTGCTGACCGAGGGCGCGGCCGAAATCCTTAAAACGCTGGGCCAATAAGCGATGTCGTTGGCGCTGCAAGGTCGCCGCCTGTGGGTTACCCGGCCGCAAGCGCAGGCCGACCCGCTGTGCGACCTGTTGCAGCAAGCGGGAGCCACCCC
>BBFD01000309.1 GCA_001313065.1 Silvimonas sp. JCM 19000 | reverse complement strand
AGCGGGGCCGCTGCGGCAGACTGGTTGCGGTCGACAATCGGAGCGGGCGCGTCCGGCGTGCTGGCGCAGGCAGCCAGCAAGGTGGACAACAAAGCGGGAACCATCAGACGCTGCCAACTCACGAAAATCTCCTTGTTCTTGGTCATTGCTGTGCTTGTTCTCTGTACGTGTTTTAGATAAGGGTTCGGCCGGAAAACCGGCCGCTGAATGAGATTTGGGCGTACCACAGGCCGGATGGCCGCGCAGCGCTCAGGCCACGCCGGGCAAAAGCGGCACAAAGCGCACTTTTTTTTCCAGCTTGCTTTCGAGGGGGCCCTCCGGCGTCATCTCGATCACGCGCAGTTCTTGCGTGTCGGTGCCAACCGGAAACACCAGGCGCCCGCCCGGCTTGAGCTGGGCAATCAACGCCTCGGGCACCACCGGCGCGGCGGCGGTCAGCATGATGGCGTCAAACGGGCCGGATTCCGCCAGACCCCGACTGCCATCGCCATGCCGCAGCCGCGTATTGAGAACGCCCAACGCCGCCAAACGTTCCCGCGCGTGCTTGGCCAGGCCACCGATGCGTTCGATTGAATATACGGTTTTAAAGAATTGCGCCAGCACCGTGGTCTGATAACCGCAACCGGTACCGATTTCCAGCACCCGCTCGCGCTGAGGCACGTCGATGGCCAGCTCGGTCATGCGCGCCACAATATAGGGTTGGGAGATGGTCTGGTTGTGTCCGATGGGCAGCGAATTATCGTCGTAGGCTTTGTGCGCGAAAGCCTCATCGACAAAGGCGTGGCGCGGCACTTCGCCCATTACGTTCAGGACATCGGCATCGCTGATGCCCTGCGCCTTCAGGCGTTCGATCATGCGGGCCGCGTGCGCGCCGAGGTCATGCCGTTGCCCGGCAAGGCGTTGAAGTTCATGCGCATAGCCATGTCGCCACCGCATCCAGTTCTGACCATGCAGTCAGGTCGATCGACAACGGCGTAACCGAGACATAGCTTGGTTGATCGTATGAAAATCGGTGCCCTCGCCGCCCACCGCCGCATCCCCGACCGGGCTACCCACCAGATAGGCTCACCGCGCGGATTCTGCGCCTTGATCACCGCAGACGATTTATGCCGCCGTCCCAGCCGCGCCATTTTTTTTGCCCTTGATCTGGTCATAAGGCAAATCCGGCACGTTGACGTTGAGCAAAACCGGATGCGCAAACGGATTGCGCTCGATGTGCTGCACCAGCTCCAGCGCAATCTGCGCCGCGCCCTCAAAATAAGCCGGATTGCGCGACGCCAAAGAAAACGCAATGGCTGGCACGCCCAGCAGATAGCCCTCGGTGGCCGCAGCGACGGTGCCGGAATAAATGGTGTCGTCGCCCATATTGGCGCCGTGATTGATGCCGGACACCACCAGATCGGGCAAGGTATCCATCAAGCCGGTTGCGGCCAGGTGCACGCAATCGGTGGGCGTGCCATTGACGTATAAAAAAAACCGCCAGGAGCCTGGCGCACCGTCAACGGCCGATCCAGTGTCAAAGAATTGCTGGCGCCGCTACGTTCGCGTTCCGGCGCGCAGACCATAATCTCGTAATGTGAACCTAGTGCACGGGCCAGAGCGGCAATGCCCGGCGCGAAATACCCGTCGTCATTTGATACCAATATGCGCATGTGGCCTCCACTGCTGCCGTATTCTAGCCGCATGCCCTGGCCGGGTGAACTGCCTTCCGTGAGCGTTGCAATATCCGTCGTGACTGGCAAAAACCATGGTGTTTTCTGCAGATTTCAGTGCAAGGTGCGCGGAATCGACAGCACAAATTGCGGAATCCGCGCATCAAACACCGTGCCGTCGTGCGCGCGCATCTGATAACTACCGCGCATGGTGCCCACCGGGGTATCGAGCGTGGCGCCACTCATATATTCAAATGATTGCCCCGGCTGCAAGACCGGTTGCTCGCCGATCACGCCCATGCCGCTGACTTCCTGCACGCGTCCGTCCATATCGGTAATGAGCCAGTGGCGCGCAATCAGCTGCACCGGCACCTCGCTGCGGTTGGTGATGGCAATGCGATAGGCAAATACATAGTGGTGTTCGGCCTCATCGGATTGTTCCGGCACATAGTGCGCCACCGGCACAATCTCGATTTCATAACTGCTGGTTTTGCTCATGGCATCAATCCACAGAACGGCAAGTGGCGCAATCTTAGCAGCCCTCACCCCGGGCGGTACGCCAGGATGCGCTACAATCGCGGCATTGCGTCAAACACTAGACCTCTGGAGATCATCCCATGCCCGAATACCGCATCGCCCCCAGCATTCTCTCCGCCGATTTTGCCCGCCTGGGCGAAGAAGTGCGCAATGTGTCCGCCGCCGGCGCCAGCCTGATTCACTTTGATGTGATGGACAACCATTACGTCCCCAACCTGACTATCGGGCCCTGGTGTGCGAGGCGATTCGTCCATATACCGATCTGCCCATCGATGTGCATCTGATGGTCAAGCCGGTTGATCGCATCATCCCGGACTTTGCCAAGCCGGCGCCAATATCATCACCTTCCACCCGGAAGCCTCTGATCATATTGATCGCTCGCTCTCGCTGATCCGCGAGCACGGTTGCCAGTCCGGCCTGGTGTTTACCCCGGCCACCTCGCTGGATTATCTCGATTACGTGCTGGACAAGGTCGATATGGTGTTGCTGATGTCGGTCAACCCCGGCTTTGGCGGGCAGAAATTTATCCCCGCAATGATGGACAAAGCCCGCGCCGCGCGCGCCAAACTGGATAAATACAAAGAACAAAGCGGTCGCCATATCGCGCTGGAAATCGACGGCGGCGTCAAGGTCGACAATATCGGCGAACTGGCTGCCGCGGGCGTCGACACCTTTGTGGCGGGCTCGGCTATTTTTTTGGTCACCCCGATTACAAGGCCATCATCGCCGAGATGCACAAGCAGATTGAACTGCACACCCAAGCGCAATAACCATGAGCATCAAAGCCTACGCATTTGATCTGGACGGCACGCTGGTCGATTCGATCACCGATCTGCCCGCGCCGCCAATGCCGCACGCGCCGACCTCGGCCTGGCCGCACTGGCAGAAGACGTGGTGGAAAGCTTTGTCGGCGACGGCGCGGCCTCGCTGGTGGCGCGCACGGTGGCGAACGATATCAACGCCGAATTCAGCGGCAGCGCGCAACAACAAGCGGGGCTGCAGGCGTTTAACCGGCACTATCTGGCCGGTTTGAGCATAGCCACGCGCTTCTATCCCGAAGTGCAAGCCACGCTGGCTACGCTGCACGAACGCGGCTACCCGCTTGCCATCGTCACCAACAAGCCGGAGCGGTTTACCCTGCCCTTGCTGCGCGAACTGGGTGTGCGTGAGCATTTTGATCTGGTCATCAGCGGCGACACGCTGGCCGAGCGCAAGCCGTCGCCGCTGCCCTTGTTGCACGTGGCGGAACAGTTTGGCGTTAATCCGGGCGAATTGCTGATGGTGGGCGATTCGATCAACGATGCGCTGGCAGCGCAAGCGGCCGGTTGCCCGGTGGTGGTGGTCAGCTACGGCTATGGCAGCGATGTGGAGCAGTTTAATGCTGACCATATCGTGCAGCGCTTCAGCGAGTTACTGGAATTCGTCGACGCCTGAACCGCGCGCGCCAGCGACAGGCATAAAAAAACCGGACAACCCTGCAGGGGGTGCCCGGTTTTTTTTAATGATCGGCGCGTTACGCTTTGCGATATTCGACAAAGGCGTAATGCACGCCGCTAGCGGCGTCGACGTGTGCTTCGCGACTGACCTCACGCCAGACGCCACGATCAAACGCCGGAAAATGCGCGTCGCCTGCGGGGCTGGCCGCTACTTCAGTCAGATACAGCACGTCGGCTTGCGCCAGCGCCTGGCTATAGATCTCGCCCCCGCCTATCACAAAAAAAATCGCGCTTACCTCCGATGCCGCCGCCACAGCGGCGTCGATACTGGCAAACGCTTCGGCGCCGTCGGCCGCCCAACCCTGCTGCCGCGTTACCACCAGGTTGCGCCGCCCGGGCAAGGGGCGACCCAGCGAATCCCAGGTCTTACGGCCCATCAAAACCGGCTTGCCCAGCGTGAGCGCCTTGAAGCGCTTCAGGTCGTCCGGCAAACGCCAGGGCAGGCGGTTTTCAATGCCTATCACGCCATTGGCACCCACCGCAGCGATCAAGGCCAGTTCCGCTTGTTGCTTTGTGCTCATCTGCCGTGTTCCTTAGCGATCCGCAACCATCAAGGCACTGCCAGCAGCAACAAAAAAAAGCTGCCCGACAACTTGCGGAAGATCATCAGATTACGTTGCCGACCCAACCACGGCGAAACACGATGGCCGAGCATGGCATAGGTACTCATTGCGCCAAAATCGACCACCACCCACGTGGCCGCCAGCACCGCAAACTGCGCCAACTGGCCCTGGGCCGGATCAATAAAATGCGGAAACAAAGAGCCAAAAAAAACACCAGGTCTTTGGGATTGGAAATGCCGATCTTGTAGCCGGTGGTATACAGCTTCCACAGCGACATGCTGGCGCTGGCGCTGTCCGCTTGCGGCATGGCCATCACGCCGCGATCACGCCAGGCGCTGATACCCAGCCAGATCAAATAAGCCGCACCAGCATATTTGATGACCGCGAAAGCGGTATGCGAGGCCAGGATAATTGCGCCCAGGCCCGCCGCCGAAATACTCATCAAGGTAAACGAGGCGCTCATGCCGCCCAATACCGTCATGACGGTACGGCGCCCGCCATGCTGCACGCCATGCGTCATGCAGATCAGCGCCGACGGGCCGGGCACGCCAATGATCAGCGTGATGACGCCAAGATAAACCAACCAAAGAGACCAGCTCATAATCCCACTCCGCCAGCGCCGTACGCGCCGGATTCAATGCCGCCACCATGGCGGGTCGAGGATTGTCGCGTATTGAACGGGGTGGCGGCAATGCCCGGATTCCCGCACCCGCCGCCAGCAGCGGCCGG
>BBFD01000308.1 GCA_001313065.1 Silvimonas sp. JCM 19000 | reverse complement strand
CACCGGCCATCTGGGTGGTGGTGGCGGACAAGCGCTCGGCAATTTGCTGCTGGCGCGCCATCTTGCGGGCCCGCTCGCGCAGGCGGTCCGCCTCGGCGTTGGCACGACGGCGTTCGCTATCAGCCGGATGGGCGGGGTCAGTCGGCAAGGCATTGGCAGGCAGGTTGGAGCGCAATAGAGCCATATTCTTCGTCCCGGACGCGTATCGCGACGGCTTGTTGTCATTAAAAATTACAGCGGCAGCCATCTTACCTGCGCCGCGCCCTGGCTGCGTAAGAGCCTGCGTCGGCGCTTTCTTGCAGCACATCGCGCGGGCGGCTGATAGTGCCATGCGGCCGGTTTACGCACACTGCGCACAGTCCAGACCGGAGTGTGAATCATGCGTACCCGTACCGCCCTCTTTCTTGCTACGCCCTTCCTGGCGGGTGCGGTGGTGGCCTTCGCCGCATTCCCGACCGGCCTTAACTATGCCCATCCACAACATATGGCGGTGGCCGCATTTGCTGACCCCACCCTGCATCCGCCTGGCCTGGCCAGCGATGTGGCCCAGCCTTGAGCGAAAACGATCCCGGCGCACGACAAGCTGCTTTGCATCCGGCGCCGTCCTATCGCGTCTATCGCTGCCTTGATACCAATGGTGACCTGCGTTTGCTTGATCACCCTTGCCAGGCCCCGGACAGCGACGCGGAAACCGATGCCACCCCTGCCCCTGCCAACAGCGAGGACACTGCCGCCGATACGGCCAGTGCCGACAGTACCGAAAGCGTCAATGCCGATATTGCGGCCTCGTCGCATGGCGCCGTGCTGGTAGCGGCTGCACCGAATACCTGAGCGGCAGGGGCCGCCAGGCCTGCGGCATCCTGCCAATCGCCGGTTTGCCAGTGTAACCGCCTTGCTCCATACACAAGCGGCGGCGCTATTCAGGCGCCGCCGCTTGTGGCTTGCTGTGTTGTTGTCTTCGCGTATCAGTGTTGTTTGCGGCGCGCCTGTGTCGGCGCGTCCGGATCATGCTTTAGCGACGGCAGACCAACAGGCCTGCCAGAAAACCGATGCCGGCTGCAATGCCGAGCGATTCCCACGGATTGGCGCGGACATAACCGTCCGTTGCCTTGTAGGCGTAGTCGGCTTTGCCGGCCACCAGCTCGTGCGTTTCGGCCAGTTTGTTGCGTACCGTTTCCAGATTGGCAGAAATACGTGCGCTGGCCGTGCGGCCACATCGTTACCGACCTCTGCCGTATCGCTCAGCAGCTTTTCGGTATCGGCAAGGATGGTGCGCAAATCGTCAACCAGGTCCTGAGTCCGTGCCATGGGTTTCTCCTGTTTTTTCTGTTATTACAAAGGTGCTTGTCGCCGTGGGTTAGCACAGCGCTTTGCGGAATAAAAAAAAGAAAACGGTCTGCCCGTGGGCTCGAGCGGACAGACCGCCGGCTGCAAGCCGGTCAAGCGGCTGCAACCTTTCGCAGCGGGCCGGGACGGTTGGCCTGCTGCGTTAAAACCAGTCTAGCCAAGGCCGCATTTAATCCCTGCGAGGCTTTGGCGTAGGGCTTGGTGAGAAACCACCGAAAAAAAACCTGTAGGCGCCGACTGACACAATTTGCCGCATTTTGTAGGCCGCGCCGCAGCGCGCTGCGGCCCTGACCCACAAGCACATGATTACAATCGGAAATTGCCCACCAGCCGTTCCAGATTGCTCGACAGGGTCTGTAATTGCTGCACGGCATGCCCCATCGCTTCGACCACATCCCCGTTATCCAGCGCCATATTGCTGATGCGTTCCACGTTCTGCGCAATCTCGGTACTGGCCGCTGACTGCTGGCGAGTGGCCGAGGCAATATCCACCATGCGCCCGACCAGCTCGCCGGTGTGTGCGCTGACCTGACGCATATTGGTGTTGGCCTCGTCGGTGACCGCCATACTGTCCAGCACTTGCGTGCGCGTGCCCTGCACTTCGCTGACGGCATCGCTGGTGTCGGTGCGAATGGCATGCACGATGCGGGTGATTTCCAACGTGGCCTCGCCGGTACGCGCGGCCAGTTTGCGCACCTCATCCGCCACGACCGCAAAGCCGCGCCCCATTTCACCGGCACGCGCCGCCTCGATGGCCGCATTCAGCGCCAGCAGATTGGTTTGCATGGCGATATCGGTAATCACTTGCACGATGGTGGAGACTTCCTGCGAACGTTCGCCCAGGCGGTTCATGCGCTCCACCAGCGCATTCATGGTGCGCGTGACCTCGGTAATGCCGCTGGTCACGCGTTGCACCGCATCTGCACTGGCGCTGGTCAGGCCGCCGGTGGTTTGCGCCATGTCCTGGGCTTGCAAGGCGGTATCGGCAATGTGCTGAATGCTGACCGTCACTTGCTCCACCCCGGCCGCGGTGGCGCTGGCGGCTTCGGATTGGGTTTGCGAGGAGCGCCGCACCGTACTGGCCGATTGCGCCAGCTCGCTGGCCGATTGCGCCACTGCGGTACTTTGCTGGCGCACATCGATAAACATGGTGCGCAAGCTGGCTATAAAGCGGTTGAAGGCGGCAGCGGTGCGGCCGATTTCGTCGCGATTGCTGATTTCGATACGCGCGGTCAGATCACCGGTGCCGCTGGCCAGTTGTTCCATGGTGCGCGCCAGCTTGTCCAGCGGCCGCGTCATCACGGAGACCACGGCCGAAATCACCAACAAGATCGCCACCAGGCCACCACACCGATGCCGATGGCCACATTGCGCACTTTGACGGCGGGCGCATTAATGGCCGCATTCGGCACCGTCACGCCCAGCGACCAATGCTGGCCGGTGTTGCCTATGCTGATGGCGTGATAGAAGTGAGTGAATTCGCCATCGTCGTAATCAAAATCCTGCCCGGCCTTGATTTTGGCGGCGGACTGGCCCAGCGGCGTGGCGGGGTCGACCGGCTTGCCCAGTTTGGCGGCATCGCTGCTCACCACATACAAACCGCCTTCTGACACCAGCGTGATATGGCCGGTGCCATACGGGTGCAGTACCGACAAACGCTTCTGCAAATCGTCCAGCTTCAGATCGGCGGCCGCCACCCCCAGAAACTTGCCGCTCTCGTCTTTAATGACGTACACCAGCGACGATTCCAGCACCTTCTCTGCCCCCGCTACTTCAAACGGCGCGGGTTCGGTCACCGTGTCACGCTGGCGTTGCTTGGGCACGTAGTAGAAATCACCCCAGCCCGGCTTTTCATAGGCTGCTGATAGGTCTCGGGATGCTCGCGATACTGCTCGAAGGTTTTGGTGGTGGATTCATCGCTCATGGTATCGAGCACCACCGAGCCATCCGGCTTGTGGTTGGCTATCGGGGTAAAGCGGCCGGTGGGATCTTGCTGCGGCCATTGCAGGCGGAAGGCGTTGTCATCGCCATCAAATGCATTCGGCTCCCACAGCATCCACAAGCCGACCACGGCGTGTTCGTCTTGCAGTATGCGCAGGATCATATGGTTGACCACATTACGATCTGGCTTGCCCACGGCCTTGATCCCCAACACCGCCCGTGCCAGCGTGGCCGGAATATTAAACGCGCCATTAAGCTGATTCTGCGCATCCGCCGCGTAGCCCGTGGCCTGTTGTCGCGCCAGATCAAAACCGGCGTCGCGTGCGCTGTCGTAACTGAACTTGACGATCAAACCGATCATTACGGCAAAGCCGATAAAAAAATTGCGGCGGCCGAGACCAGCACGATCTTGGTGCGTAGTTTGCCCCACTGCCCCTGCTCAGCTTCTGCCATCGTGTGTGCTCCCTGCGGGTTTCTGCTTTGTGGATTTATGCATCTGGAATTTTTTTACTTATGTGTATAGCGCGAAAGAAATGGTTGCGCGCGACAAAGTGATGCCTTGCCGGGCCGAGGGGGTGGCGGGCGAGCATGCCACTACAGCAAGCGCCGAATACGGTTGCGCCGTGCGCGCCAGCCCCGTGCGCGCAGCCACAGATAAAAAAAATGATATATTGGCCAGACTTTATATAAACCGATGAGCTATGAAAGTTAATAACCAGGCGTGGCGTTCTATCTGGCGCGAGGGCGCAGTGGTGCACGTGGTGGATCAAACCGTGCTGCCGCATCGATTTGTCAGCCGGGCATTACATACGCTGGCCGATGTGGCCGCCGCCATCCAGCAAATGGTGGTGCGCGGCGCGCCCTTGATCGGCGTGAGCGGCGCTTATGGCGTGGCGCTGGCGTTGCAACACGATGCCAGCGATGCCACGCTCGACCACGCCGCCGCCACATTGATTGCCACCCGCCCCACCGCCATCAATCTGCGCTGGGCCATCGAGCAGATCGTGGCGCAGTTGCGGCTGGTGGCGCCGTCCGAGCGTGCTGATCGTGCCTTTGCACTGGCCGATGCGCTGGCACAAGCCGATGTGGATACCAATGCCGCTATCGGCCAGCATGGCGCGGCTTTGCTGCGACTACGCTGGGAATCGCTCGGCTGCCCCGCCGTGCTGAACGTGCTGACGCATTGCAATGCGGGCTGGCTGGGCTGCGTCGATTGGGGCACGGCACTGGCGGCAATCTACCAGGCCCACGACAGCGGCGTGCCTTTGCATGTCTGGATTGATGAAACGCGCCCGCGCAACCAGGGCGCCAGCCTGACCACGTGGGAACTGGCCGCGCATGGCGTGCCGGCCACCCTGATCGTTGATAACGCCGGCGGTTTGTTGATGCAGCAAGGCCGGGTGGATGCCTGCATCGTTGGCGCGGATCGCATCACCGCACGCGGCGATGTCTGCAACAAGGTCGGCACTTATCTCAAAGCGCTGGCGGCGCAGGCGCATCACATTCCGTTTTATGTGGCCGCGCCCGTCAGCAGCATCGACTGGCAGGCGTGGGATGGTCCGCGTGAGATTGAAATCGAAATCCGCGATGCCAGCGAAGTGACGCATATCAACGGCCGCACGCCCGAGGGGCGCGTGGTGCAGGTGCAACTTGCCCCACCCGGCACCGCCGCGCACAACCCGGCGTTTGATG
>BBFD01000307.1 GCA_001313065.1 Silvimonas sp. JCM 19000 | reverse complement strand
CGCCAAGGAAGACGGCAATGTAGTCGACGCCGAATTCACGGAAGTCAAAGACAACAAGTAAGCGGGCGTTCCGGCCCTGTAGCAAGGCACGGCGCCATTTAATGGTGGCCGTGCCTTTCGTTTAAGCGAGACCCAAGAATGGCAAAGAAAGATTTCTACGAAGCGCTGGGCGTAAATCGGGACGCTTCGGATGACGACATCAAGAAGGCTTTCCGCAAGCTGGCGATGAAGTACCACCCCGATCGCAACCCCGATAACAAAGAATCCGAAGAGAAGTTCAAAGAAGTCAAAGAAGCCTACGAGATTCTGTCTGACCCGCAAAAGCGTCAGGCTTATGACCAGTACGGCCACGCCGGCGTTGATCCGCAAGCCGGTATGGGCGCGGGCGGCGCGGGCTTTGGCGGCTTTGCCGATGCTTTCTCCGACATCTTTGGCGATATCTTCGGCGGCCAGCAAGGCGGCGGCCGTGGCGGTCGCAACAATGTCTATCGTGGCGCCGATCTGCGCTACAACATGGAAATCACGCTTGAAGAAGCGGCGCGTGGCGTTGAGCGTCAGATCAAGATTCCGTCACATGACGAATGCGGCACATGTCATGGCACCGGTGCCAAGCCCGGCACTGAAGCCAAGACTTGCCACACGTGTGCGGGTCAAGGTCAGGTGCGCGTATCGCAAGGCTTCTTCTCGATCCAGCAAACCTGCCCCACCTGCCACGGCAGCGGCAAGTACATTCCGGACCCGTGCCGTACCTGCCACGGCAGCGGCCGCGTGCAGACCAACAAGACATTGGCGGTGAAGATTCCGGCCGGGGTGGACGAGGGCGATCGCATACGCTTGTCGGGCGAGGGTGAGGCTGGCGTCAATGGCGGCCCGCACGGCGACCTGTACGTGGTGATCCACATCCGCCAGCACAATGTGTTTGAGCGCGAAGGCAACGATCTGCATTGCGAAATGCCGATCAGCATTACCGCGGCGGCACTCGGTGGCGAAATCGAAATCCCCACGCTGGACGGCAAGGCGCGCATCACCATTCCGGCGGGGACGCAGTCCGGCCAGGTGTTCCGTCTGCGCGGCAAAGGCATCAAGGGCGTGCGCAGCTCGGTGCATGGCGATCTGATGTGCCATGTGGCGCTGGAAACGCCGGTGAACCTCACCGGCCGCCAGAAAGAACTGCTGCGCGAATTTGAAGAAATCAGCCAGGGCGCACCGGATAAACATAATCCGCGTGCCAAGTCCTTTATGGACAAGGTGAAGGATTTCTTCGGCGGCTGAGCATCGCGCCGCAGGCCGCGTCAGCTACAAGCTGAATCGACCGCAAACCCACAGCCGCCGGCGTTTTCCGGCGGCTTTTTTACGCCGTTTATCTTGTACGCGTGTAAAAAAACATCGGTTCCAGCCCGCATTCGGCATGGATTTGCGCGCTAAACCAACTCTTACTAAATCAATCAGCCTGTTGCAAACGATTGTTTTTATCTTGAGAATGGCAACGATTACCCAAGAACAGATCAGCAGCGGCTGATTCAACGTACGAGAACCTGCACACGGCGAGGAGCTCCCATGCTGGACATGCTGAGGGAGTGGCTGAACACACCCGGCTTTATGCCGCATGGACATTGCTTTTTTTGTGGACGCCCACCCTGCTGTGGATGATGGTGGCGGCCGACGGCGTCATTGCCGTTTCATATTTTGCGATTGCCTTCGGGCTTTGGTATTACATCCGCCGCCGCCGCGATTTTGGTTACAAGCCGCTGGCCGCCATGTTTGGCGCATTTATCTGCGCCTGCGGCATTACCCACGCGCTGGCCATCTGGGACATCTGGAATTTCTCTTACTGGCTGGAAGGCTACGCCAAGCTGGTGACGGCGATTATTTCGGGCGCCACCGCCATCATGCTGTGGCCGATGATTCCACGCTTGCTGGCGCTGCCCAGCCGCGATGAGCTGGCCGAAACCAACGCCGAACTGCAACGCCAGATTGCGCTCACCAAAGCCACGGCCGAAACCCTGGAAGTGAGCGAGCGCCGTTATCGCCAGCTGGTCGAAACCGCCGTCGAGGGCATCTGGACGCTGGATAACGAGGGCTACACCACCTTCGTCAATCGCACCATGGCCGAGATGCTCGGCACCACCGAAGAAGCCATGCGCGGTCGGCATCTATTTGATTTTATGGATGCCAGCGAGCAAACCCTGGCCCAGCGCAATATGGCACGGCGTTTGTCGGGTGTGGTGGAGCGGCATGACTTCCGCTTTCGCCGTACCGATGGCACGCCGCTCTACGCGATTGTTTCCAGCGGCCCCATCCACGATGAGCATGGCGAAGTGATCGGCATGCTGGGCGTGATCACGGATATTACTGACCGCGAGCGCATTGCCAATGAGCTGGCTGAGCTGACCGCTGGCCTGGAATACCGGGTGCAGGAACGCACCGCCGAACTGGCGCATGCCAATCGTGAACTGGAAAACAGCATTGCCGAGCAACAGCAAACGGCCATGGCGCTGCAAGAACAAGAAACCTGGCTGCGTGCGATTCTGGATAGCACGGTCGACGGCATCATCACGCTGAATAGCCAGGGCGAAATTCTCAGCGCCAATCCGGCCGCGACGCACATCTTTGGCTACCCTGGCGTGGAGATGCTCGGCCGCAGTATCCATGCGCTGATGCCCGATCTGTTTAAAGAAGACGTCGACGACCATCGCCCCGGCGCGGTGTTTCCGATTGATCACGGCAAGGTGGTAAACGGCGTACGCATGATGGCGCGCAAATCCCGGTCGAAATTGCCATCAGCGAGCTACGTCTGTCGGGCGACCGCCAGTTTGTCGGCATGTTGCGCGACATCACCGAGCGCCAGGAAAACGAAGAAAGCATCCGCTTGCTGAATCGCGAACTGATCAAGGTCAACAGCAACCTGGAACTGCAAGTGACCGAGCGGCAATCGGCGGAAGGCCAGTTGCAGGTGGTGAATACGCAATTGCAAACCCTGGTGGGCTCGCTCAAACGCCAGACCGAAGAGATTGGTCTGCTGAACGAAATGAGCGAGTTGCTGCAAAGCTGCATGGAGCTGACCGAGGCCATGGGCGTGCTGGCCACCTTCTCTGGCCGCTTTATCGGGCTGATGCCGGATGCCTGTATCTGGCTGAGCGCAACGGGGGCTTGCTGCAACGCATAGGCTCGTGGGGCGGGCGCGATGAGGAAAGCGAAGTGGCGTTGCGCCACGAAGATTGCTGGGCCATGCGCCAGGGGCGCCTGCATCCGCTGGCCGATTTGCAAGCCAATCTGATCTGCAAACATCTGCATCTGGAAGAACAACGCTACAGCTTGTGTATTCCGCTGTACGCGCAAGGCCAGAACGTGGGCCTGCTTAACTTGCGCCGCTCCGAGCCGTTTATTGATGGCGATGGCAATCTGGCACGGGCGCAGCAAATCATGCTCTCGTTCTCAGAACAGGTGGCGCTGGCGCTGGCCAACATCAATTTGCGCCAGCGGCTGCAAAATCTGTCGCTGCGCGATCCGCTCACCGGTTTGTTCAACCGGCGTTATCTGGACGAACAATTCGAGCTGGAACTGGCACGCGCGCGGCGCGGCGGCGGCCGTTTTGCCGTGCTGATGATGGATCTGGATCACTTCAAACGCTTTAACGACAACTTTGGCCACGACGCTGGCGATTATCTGCTGCAGAACGTGGCGCGCACGCTGTTGGCCACCGTGCGCGAAGGCGATGTGGTGTCGCGCTGGGGCGGTGAGGAATTCATGATCCTGATGCCCGAAATCGATCAGCCGGTGGCCGAGCAGCGCGCCGAAGCCATCCGTAGCGAAATGGGCTTGTTGCGCCCGGTGTTCCAGCAACAACCCCTGGCAAAGTCAGCGTCTCGATAGGCTTGTCTTTCTTTCCGCAACACGGCCACACCGCGCAATTGTTGATTGCTGCCGCCGATCATGCGCTGTACGCCGCCAAAAGCGGCGGTCGCGACCGCGTCGTGATCGCCACCACGCCTTGAGCGTGCCTTACCCAAACACGGAGTCCGTTTGCAATGCCCAATGTCACGCTGCATTACACCGAAAATATCGGCACACATCTGCAGGTGCCGCTGCTGCTCAAAGACATCCACGATGCGCTGATCGGCTTGGCATCTTCAAGACCCATGACATTAAAACCCGTGCGCAACTGGCCACGGAATACCGGGTGGGCGACGGGCAATCGCAATATGGCTTTGTGCATCTGGTGGTGGCAATGATGGCCAGCCACGCGCCGGAGAACAAACAGCGCGTGGGTGAAACCCTCACCGCCTTGTTGGTAGAGCGTCTGCGCCCAGGGCTGAATGCGGTGGATGGGCAGATCCGGGTCGAAGTGATCCCGATTGATCCAGCCTGTATTTTGCGGCGTGACGTGGTGGAGGCCTGGGCCGTGCTGCACTTTGAAATCCAGCTGGAGACGCCCGCACAGCCTGATGTGGTGCGCCTGATCAGCGCGCTGGATGCCTATCAGACGCCGCTATACCCCGCCGACAGCACACACGCCACCGACATCAGCCGTCTGACCTATGCCGATGTGGCCTTTGCGTGGCGCGCACGCCCAGCGGTGAGGCAATTGGCTGTGGCGGCATTTTGCTGACGCCGGGGCATGGCGAACTCAAGCGCATGTTTGTGCAACCGGCCTGGCGCGGGCACGGCGTGGGGAGCGCCATGTTGCGCTTTCTGGAACGCCAGGCGCGCGGGCACGGCGTGCGTTGCGTTTATCTGGAAACCGGCGTGCATCAGCCGGAAGCGATCGGACTGTATCAGCGCGCCGGTTACGAAGCCTGTACCCCGTTTACCGGCTACAAGGCGGATCCGCTTAGCCTGTTTATGCTGAAGGCGCTGTAGCCGCCTGCACACCGGCAGCGCAACGCGGGCAGAGACAGGCCCGCTCAAGCGCGGCTTGGGGGGAGGGCGGCCAGTGCCGCCGGGTTGATCTCGGCTTGCATGCACCAGCAATCACTG
>BBFD01000306.1 GCA_001313065.1 Silvimonas sp. JCM 19000 | reverse complement strand
GTTTCGGCGTCCACGCGCCGTTGTGCGCGTGCCGAGCCCGCCTGCACCGGGCTGGATTCGCTGAGCCATCGACCGCCCGCATCACCATAAACTCCGGTCGTGCTGATGTAGACGGCGCGCGCGGGGGGCTGTGTTAAAATTGCCCGCTTTTGTGGCCCCGTCGCGGCTTTTTTTTGCGCCTGACGTCGGGGTGGCCGCGTCAATGCCTGAACCAGATGGCGGGTGCGCAGGTCCAGACTGGCATCGCCTGCCGGTGGCGCGCTGTGGATCAGCCAACTGGCCAATCCCGCCAGCCGCCGCAAGGTGGCGGGTTGATCCAGGTCGCCCGCCACCACGTGGACGCCCGCAGCACGTAACAACGCCGCTTGTTCCGGACGCCGCACCAGCGCATACACCTCAAACCGCGCCAGTAACCAGGGTAGTGCGCGTTGCACGACGTCGCCGCAGCCTATGATCAACAGGCGGGGGCGGAGAGTGAGACGAGGGGATCGCTGCAAGTGACGGCCTGACACGGTTATTTATCGAAGACGGAAAAGATGTCCAAGCAACTTACCATTCAGCCTTCCGGCCAGCAAATTACCCTGCAGGATGATCAGACCATCCTCGACGCCGCCATGGCCGCCGGTTTCAACATGCCCTATGGCTGCAAGAACGGTGCCTGTGGCGCCTGCAAAGGCCAGATCATCAGCGGCGATGTCGATTATCCCGATGGCTACGCCGAATCGGCGTTACCGCATATGGAGCGCGAGCGCGGTCTGGCGTTGTATTGCTGCGCGGTGCCCAAGGGCGACATTACGGTCGAATGCCGCGAAGTGGCCGCCACCAAGGACATCCAGATCAAGACCTTGCCTTGCCGCGTGCAGCAGATTGACAAGATCTCGCACGATGTTGCGGTGCTATCGCTCAAATTGCCCACCACCGAACGCATGCAGTTTCTGGCGGGCCAATATATTGACCTGCATACCAAAGGCGGCAAGAAGCGCAGTTTTTTTTCGATCGCTAATGCACCGCATGAAAGCGAATATCTGCAATTGCATATTCGTTGTATGCCCGGCGGCGAATTTTCTGATTACGTCTGGAATGAAATGAAAGAGCGCGAAATCATGCGCTTTACCGGCCCGCTCGGTTCTTTCTTTCTGCGGGAAGACAGCGATAAACCCATCATCTTTATCGCTACCGGCACCGGCTTTGCCCGATCAAAGGCATTATCGAGCACGCCATTAACAAAGGCATCCAGCGCGAAATGATTCTGTATTGGGGCTGCCGCAGTCTGCAGGATTTGTATATGCCGCATTTGCCGAGCGAATGGCAGCAGCAATTGGCGCATTTTACGTTTATCCCGGTGCTGAGCGATCCGCAGCCCGAAGACCAATGGCAAGGCCGGACTGGCCTGGTGCACGAGGCGGTGATGGAGGACTTTACCAATCTGTCGGGCTGGCAGGTATATGCCTGCGGCGCGCCAGTGATGGTGGAGGCGGCTTATACGCATTTTGTATCGCGCGGTTTGCCGGAAGACGAGTTTTATTCAGACGCGTTTTTTTTCAGCTCGAAGGATCTGGGCAAGCCCAAGGTTTGATGCGGTGACCACACGCTGAATAAAAAAATGCCCGTGCAATGCGCGGGCATTTTTTTCGGCATCAGCCGTGCAGTAGATTAATGCGCGCCGACCACCAGTTTTGATTCCGTCACGCCGGCCTGGCCTTCTTTGGCTTCGACCAGATGCAATTTGCTATTGGGTTGCCACAGTCCCATTTTGATTTCTTGCCAGACGTAATAAACGTGGCCCGCGACGGCATCAAAGTTGACTTCCGAATCTTCTTCCGATTTGGAAACTACGGTGTGGTGGCCTGGATCGACCTCTTTATAAAGATAGGTGTGGGCTGCGGTATCACCGATCATCTTGCCGTCGAGCACGACGCCCATCTTCACCGCGGCACCAAAGGTCTCGTTGCGATACACGTAAAGCGCTGCTTTGTCCTGCGGCGCGTTAAATTTCTTCAACGACGCATCTTGCGCCGGGTCACCCATCGGTACAGCGGCACAACCCGCCAGCAGCGATACCGTGCTTGCAAGCACCAACAATTTTTTTTGCGTACATCCCTGTTCCCCTTGAACGATCTTGACTCGTTATTTGTATCTGGATATGCCCCCCGGACTCCGATGCGGTCGTGGCATTTTTTTCTTGATATGTCTTTTTTTGTATCTTTGGTCCGGAGTAAGCGGCGGGATTTTTTTACACTACCAATAACAGCTGCAACGCTGAAAGCTGCCCCATAACTTTGCTGCAGCAATAGTGTTGTATTTAGAAATCTTGCCCTTGCGGCAATAAAAAAACCGGTGTCTGCAGCAGGCACCGGTTTGGGGGGCGCGGGTCGGGCCGTGCTATCGATTCAACTTCATCCCAGCCACCAGCGACGTCACATTGTGGCGATACATCGTCAGGTAATGATTGGCGCGCGGGTCTTTGGACAGGGCGTCCGAGTACAACTGCTCGCCCAGCGGGCTGCCGGTTTCGCTGCCAATTTGCTGCACCATCTTCGGATTGCTGATGTTTTCCATAAACACGGCATGGATGCCGCTTTTCTTGATCTCATCGATCAGCTTGCCCACGTCTTTGGCGCTCGGTTCCGCGTCGGTGGAAACGCCTTGCGGCGACAGGATCTTGATACCGAAACGCTTACCCAGATAGCCGAACGCATCATGCGAGGTCAGGATCACGCGCTTTGCTTGCGGTACGGTATTGAACTGCGTGGTCGCCCACGCAGCCAGTTCATCCAGTTGTTTTTTGATACGCATCGGCCCGTTGCTGATAAGCACTGGCACCGGCCGGATCGGCTTTGACCAGGGCGGCGGCGATGTTGTTGACCATCAGTTTGACCTGCGCCGGGTCTTGCCAGATATGCGGATCAGTGATGGTTTTGCCTTCTTCGCTCATGGTCAGCGGCACCACGCCGGTGCTGACCGTGACCACCGTGCCTTTGTAGCTAGCGGCTTGCTGCAGGCGCGTCAGCCAGCCTCCAGGCCCAGACCATTCACAAAGAACAGGCGCGTCCGTGCCACGCTGGCGATATTGCCGGGCGTGGGCTGGAACACGTGGGCATCTTCGTCCGGGCCAACCAGGGTGACGACGTCGACCCGATCCCCACCGACCTGTTTAACCAGATCGCCCAACACACTAAAACTGGCCGCAACCGGCAAAGCGGCATGTGCGGGCAGGGCGAGCGCGCCCAGCAATACACTGAAGGCGACAACAAAGCGACGCATGGCAAGACTTCCTGAGGGTGACAAGTAAGCAGTAGTCGCGCATTTAATGCTGCAAGTGGGTCTTGCTGGCGCGGCGGCCCAGCCAGCCGTGCGGCGCCAGCCACAATGACAGCAGATACAACACGCCAGCCACCAGCACGATCGCAGGGCCGGATGGCAAATTCAGGTGATACGACAGCAGCAGCCCGACCACGCTGGCGGCCAGCCCGGCCAGCCAGGCCGACCATAACAATCCGGCCAGCGTATCCGCCCACAAACGGGCGATGGTGGCGGGCAACATCATCATGCCGACGGCCATCAAGGTGCCCATGGCCTGAAACCCGGCCACCAGGTTAAGCACGGTCAGCACCAGCAAACCGAGGTGATAACGACTGCCGCGCCCACCGGTGACGGCCAGATAACCCGGATCGACGCATTCCAGAATCACGCCGCGATAGTTGATGGCCAGCCACAGCAAGGTCAGCGTGGCGATGCTTGCCAGCATGTACAGGGCAGCGTTATCAATCGCCAGCACGGAACCAAACAGCAAATGGATCAGATCGACATTGCTGCCGTAACGCGAGACCAGCACCACACCGATGGCGAGTGAAACCAGATAGAAGCCGGCAAAGCTGGCGTCTTCATTCAGGCTGGTAAAGCGGCTGGCCAGGCCCGCCAGCAGGGCCACCAGCAAGCCCGCGACAATGCCGCCGCCCGCCAGCCATGGCAGCGCAAAGCCGCCAAAGATAAAGCCGATGGCGGCGCCAGGCAGCACGGCATGCGACAAGGCGTCGCCCATCAAACTCATGCGGCGCAACACCAGCATCACACCCATCGGCGCGCAGCCGGTGGCCAGAGCGATGCAACCGGCAAGGGCACGGCGCATAAAGCGTAGTCAGTGACCGGCGCCAGAAACATTTCATGCAAGGTCATGGGCGGGCACACCAGGGGGCGTCGTTTTGCCAGTATTCGGTCATTTGTTGAGCGCGTTGTAGATTGTCTTCAGACAGCGTGCTGGCGGTGTCGCCCCAGGCGATGACTTCATGCGCCAGCAAAAGCGTCTCAGGAAAAAAATGTTCGTGAGCCAGGCCCATATCGTGCACCACCACCGCGACGGTACGTTGCTGTGCCCGCCAGTGCGCGAGGATGGTCAGCAAGGTGTCGCGGGTACGGGTGTCGACGTTATTAAAGGGCTCGTCCAGCAGGATGATGGGCGTGTCCTGCACCAGCAGCCGGGCAAAGCGCGCACGTTGTAACTGGCCGCCGGACAGCGTGGCGATGGTGCGTTGACCAAACCCGCTCAGGCCGACCCGTTGCAGCGCCTCGTCGCGCGTGCGGTCTCTTCTCCGGCCAGGGCGCGCAGGCCGCCCCGGCGTTTCCACGCGCCAGCCAGTACCAGCTCGCTGACGGTCAGCGGAAACTGCTATCCAGCTCAGCCAGTTGCGGCAGATAAGCGATATCGCCATCGACCGTAATGGTGCCCGTGGTTAACGGCTGCTGCCGCGTCACCGCTTTCAGCAAGGTGGTTTTGCCGGCGCCATTGGGGCCCACCACCGCAGTCAGCCCACCCGCAGTAAAGGAGCCGGTCAGATGGTGCACGGCCGGGTGTTTGCGATAGCAAACGGTGACATCGTCCAGCCGGATCATTGCAGCGCCCACCAGGTTAGCGCCCAGACCAGCCAATGGCACGATGGCGATCAGCAAGCGTTGCGCAGCCCCGGCGGCAAACAGCCGCGC
>BBFD01000305.1 GCA_001313065.1 Silvimonas sp. JCM 19000 | reverse complement strand
CCAGCACGGTATCGAAGGCGCTCGCGCCCGCGGCAAAGGTGTGATCGGGTAGCAAGCGCGAGCCATTGGATGCCCGCACCGGCGCATTGCTGGCGGCGACCAGGCTAACGCGATACGCCGCTTCCGGCGCGATAAAGCCATTGGCCTCGTCGAATACATCCATCGGCCCGGCCACATCCAGCATCTGCACGCCTTCAAAGATGGCGATGGCAATCTGACGCATATAAACCCCTGTTTTTTGTGCCGATTTGGTGTGGTGGCAGTTGCCGGTGTATGCCTGGCAGCGCGCGGCGTATGGCTGGCGTTGTGACTGCGGGCAGCCGTCCCTACAGTGGCTGCATACCTTAACGCAAGGAGTTGCAGCATGAAAACCGTAGCCGGCATTGTGATCCCCGACAGCCAGATGGCCCGCGCCGCCACCCAATTGGTGCGCGATACCGAAACTGATTTGTTATTCAATCATTCCAGCCGTGTATTCCTGTTTGGCGCGCTGGCCGGGCAACGCAAGCAATTGCAATTTGATCCTGAGCTTTTGTATATCGGCGCCATGTTTCATGACATGGGTTTGCAAGCGCCGTATAGCAGCGCGCAAGAGCGCTTTGAAGTCGACGGCGCCAATGCGGCACGCGATTTCTTGCGCGGCTATCACATTCCCGAAGCCGATATCGAGCAAGTCTGGGATGCAATTGCCTTGCACACCACGCCAGGTATTCCGCAGCATAAAAAAAAGCCGGTGGTGGCGCTGGTGACGGCGGGTGTTGAAATGGATGTATTGGGTCTGGATTACCACGGCTTCAGCGCGACTGAGCGCAATGCCGTGATTGCCGTACACCCGCGTGAAGCCGGGTTTAAAGAGGGCATTATCGAGGCCTTTGCCCAAGGCACCCGCCACAAACCGGAAACCACGTTTGGCAATGTCAAAGCCGATGTGCTGGCGCTTAAAGATCCGGGCTACCAACGCGTCAATTTCTGCAGTTTGATCCTGGGTTCGGCATGGAACGACAGCCATGTCCATGGTCCGCAGTGCAAACATGCTTGATGTGCTGGCGCGGGCGCGCCGGCCACAGCGGCATGCCGTGGTTTGACGCCGTCGCGCTGCGCCCGTACCGTCTCCGCTTTAGAAAAAAAAAGCGCGCCGTGCTTACCCAGCGCCGTGCGCTAACACATCAAACTGGAGACCCCATGAACTTACGCGCTGTTTCGGCCGCGGTTGCGCTGGCCTTGTCACTGGGCGTGGCGCCTGCCATCGCCGTTATTCCGGACTGGGTGGCACAAAGCAATGCGCTGGCGCTGCCGGTGCTGCAAATCCCGGCTAAATATGAACCGGAAACCGTGTCCAGCTTTGGTCAGGAAGAATTCGATACCGAAGTGGTTGATCTCAAACCGAATGTCTTTGAGCGTCGGCGCGCCGATAGCCAGAAAGTGCTGGCGCAATTGCTGGCCGAGCAAAAGAAAACGCTGCCGCCCAAGGTGCGCCAGGATCTGGAAATCACGCTGGACGCGGTGCATCGCAATATGGATACGCAGCAACTGGAACATGATTTGCTGCTCGACTATATCGACGTGCCCAAAACCGTCTGGTTTGGCCTTGATACCTTGCTCGAACCGCGCAACAAGGCCGATCGCCAGCGTCGCGCCATTCAACGTTTGAAGCGTTATGCCGGGCTTGAAGCCGGTTATGTGCCGCTGGTTGATCTGGCCCGTGCCCGCACCGAAGAAAACCTGAAACGGCCAGGCGTGACCGGCCCTATAGCGAAGACCTGAAACAGCAACTCGACAATATCGATGTTTTGCTCGATGGCATTAAACAGGATTTCACCAAAGCCGGATTGACCGGTTGGGAACAACCCTACGCCGTGCTGGCGCAGCAATTGCACGCCTATGGCGATTGGGCCCGCAAAACGCTGACGCCGTTAACGCGCAACACACCACGTCCGCCTGCCGCCATTTACGCCAACGATTTGCGCAATTACGGCGTGAGTATCAGCCGGATGAATTAATCCTGCGTGCCGGTGCGGATTATCAGGAAGTCAAAGACAGCATGCGTGCCGTCGCTGCCCGCATTGCGGAACAGCGGCATTACCCGTCGAGCGATTATCACGATGTGATACGCGAGCTGAAAAAAACAGCAAGTACCCGCCGCCGATATGCTGCCGCATTACCGCGATACCCTGGCGCAAATCGAAGCAATTATCCGGCGGGAGCATCTGATTACGCTGCCCAATCGCGCCGCGCATATCCGCCCGGCCACCGATGCGGAATCGGCCAGTGTGGGCTCGCCGTTTATGAACCCACCGCGCTTGTTGGGTAATACCGGCGAATACGGCGAGTTTGTAATCACCACCTCTAATCCGCATGCCAAATCCGACGCCAAAATGGATGACGATACCCATCTGGCCGCGTCGTGGACCTTGACCGCGCATGAAGCGCGCCCGGGTCATGAATTGCAGTATTCGTCGATGGTGGAGCAGGGCGTGTCTATTCCGCGCGCCATCTTTGCCGAGAACAGCGCCAATGTCGAAGGCTGGGCCGTGTATTGCGAAGCCATGATCGAGCCGTATATGCCGCTGGATGCGCAGTTGATTTCGCTGCAAAACCGGCTGATGCGTGTGGCGCGGGCGTTTCTTGATCCGCTGATCAATACCGGCCGCATTACCCCGCAAGAGGCCAAACAAGTCTTGATGAATGATGTGGTGCTGTCCGAGCCGCTGGCGCAATCGGAAATCGACCGTTATGCCTTTAACAGCCCCGGCCAGGCCACTGCGTATTACTTTGGCTATACCAATCTGCGCAGCTTGCTGACGCAAACACAACTGGTGCTGGGGCCGAAGTTCAAATTGCAGGCCTTTAATGACTTTGTGGTGCAGCAAGGGCTGTTGCCGCCCGAGTTGATGCGCAAAGCCGTGATGGAAGAATTTGTGCCGACGCAGCAATAAAGCCGGGCAGGTACCTGCAAAATCGGGGCACTTTGTAGCAAAGTCGCCCCGATTTTTTTTGCCGCCTTCAGGCGCTTATTGCGGCTTCAGATGCGCAGCAGTCTGGCCGAACAGGATTTTGCGTTCTTCCTCTGATACCTGCACCGGACCGGGCGCCGGCGTGGCCACGTCTTTGTACGCACGCTGGGTGGCCGGGCGCGCTTTGATGCTGTTGAACCAGCGCAGCACATTCGGAAAATCTTCCAGTTTTTTGATTGTGCATGGCGTGCGGCACGATCCACGGATACGCCGCCATATCGGCAATCGTATATTCGCTGCCGGCAATAAAATCGCGGCCTTCCAGTTGCTTGTCGAGTACGCCATACAAGCGATTGGTTTCTTTTTTCGTAACGCTCGATTGCATACGGCACGCGCTCGGGTGCGTAACGATTGAAGTGACCATTCTGCCCCGCCATCGGGCCCAGCCCGGCCATTTGCCAGAACAGCCATTTCAGCACTTCATAGCGTGCGCGGGTTTCGGTAGGCAGAAACTGGCCGGTTTTCTCGGCCAGGTATTGCAGCATGGCACCCGATTCAAACAAGGCAAACGGCGCGCCGCCATCGGCCGGATCATGGTCCACCAGCGCGGGCATTTTGTTGTTCGGCGAAATGGCCAGAAACTCAGGCGTAAATTGCTCGCCCTTGCCGATATTTACCGAATGCAGCGTATAGGGCAGACCGGTTTCTTCTAGAAACAGCGTCAGCTTGAGGCCGTTGGGCGTGGGCCAGTAATAAAGGTCAATCATGGAAAGCTCCGTGGCTGGGGACTTGCTGAGTGTAGTCACTATCGTGGCGGCACACGTGCGTTGCGTTTACCGCTGGGCAAACGGTGTGGGCGACAGGCTGGATATCAAGCGCGCACGGTTGATCAAATCGTGGGGCAGCGCTGTCGACCGGCTCCACCAGGCACGTGGACCCGCGCGGCTGTTGTGGGCGTGGCCCGCCGAAAATCGCAGCGTTGGAGGTTGTTTAATTTCCAAAAAGAATATAAAGATAAATTTATATAATTTGTAAGTTTATAAGAAAAGCCTCACGATCCGTTCCTGACTGCCTCACAGCCCCCAACCGCACAGGAAAAAAACGGATCATGAAAACGACGCTGCTCGCTGCTTTGCTGGCCACCGCGCTTATCCCCGCCATGGCCATGGCGGATCGTCTCGACGATATCAAAAAAAAGGCCGGTGTCTTGCGCATCGCGGCCTTTGACGGCAATCCGCCGTTTGGTTTTGTCGATGAAAAAAACCCACAAGATCGTGGGCCTTGATGTGGATTACGCCACCGAAGTGGCCAAGCGCCTGGGCGTCAAGCTGGAAATCACGCCGACTAACCCGGCTAACCGGATTCCCTTGCTGGCGGCCAACAAGGTGGATCTGGTGTTTGCCAATTTCACCATTACCGACGAGCGCGCCAAGGTCATCGATTTCAGCCTGCCGTACTTTGCTTCGGGCCAGCAGTTTCTGGCCAAAAAAAGGGCACCTTGAAGAACCCGCAGCAAATCACCAGCTTGCGCGTGGGTGCGGACAAGGGCACCACCATGGAAGCCACCTTGCGCCAGAAATATCCCAATGCCCAGGTGGTGTTGTTTGATGACACCCCGTTTGCGCTGGCTGCGCTGCGCAATGGCAATGTGCAAGCGATTACGCAGGATGGCTCCAAGCTGGTGGCCATACTTGGCGCGCTGCCGGACAAGGACAAGTACGAAATCCCGCCGTTCTCGATTTCGGAAGAGCTGGAAGGCGTGGGTGTGCCCAAGGGTGAAACGCGTTGGTGGCATTCCTGAATGACACGCTGCATGACCTGGAAAAAAACCGGTACCGCACAAACCATCTACGACCGCTGGTTTGGCCCGAGCACCAAGGCGCCGTTGCCGCGTCTGTTCAAGATTGGCGACGCGCATATCCGCGCCGAATAAGACGAGCGCGTGATGACTGCAATTGCATGGCTGGACTGGCCGTATCTGCGCTTGCTGGGCACGGTCTGGCCGTGACCGTCGCGCTGGCGGCTGTATGCGTGCTGCTGGCGCTGGCGCTGGGTTTTGCGCTGGCGCTGGCCGGG
>BBFD01000304.1 GCA_001313065.1 Silvimonas sp. JCM 19000 | reverse complement strand
TGACCCTCCGCCCGCCTGGACCTTGCTGCCCGCCGCGCTCGGCGTGCTGTTGGCGCTCTGCCCACGCGCATGCCGGGCCGCTGTGCGCCGTGGTTTTTTTTGCTGCCGCTGTGGGTGGCCAAACCGCCCCGTATCGCAGTTGGCCAGTTTCGTGCCACGGTGATCGATGTCGGCCAGGGTCTGGCGGTGTTGCTGCAAACGCACGAACACACGCTGCTGTTTGATACCGGCCGCCCGGGCCAGGCCGAATATGCCTTGCTGCCCGTATTGCGACGTTATGGCGTGCAGCAACTGGATCGCCTGGTCATCTCGCATGCCGATAACGACCATGCGGGCAGCGTCGCCCCCTTGCTGGCCGCCGTGCCGGTCGCCGATATCTATGGCAGCCTGGCGCCCAATGCGGCCGCCCTGCAAAAAAAACGCACACAGCGGCTTTGCCTGGCGGGCCAGAGCTGGGAATGGGATGGCGTCACGTTCAATATGCTATGGCCGCCCCCGGGCAGCGTGGCTGCGGACGCGAATTCCGGGTCCTGCGTGCTGGAAATCGTCAGCGCCGACACGCGCATGCTGATCCCGGCCGATATCGGCAGAGCGCAGGAGGCCGTTCTGTTGCAACAGCAGGCGTTGCCGCAATACGACGTGGTCATCGCCGGGCACCACGGCAGCAAAACCTCATCTTCACAAGAATTTGTAGCTGCCACTCAACCTGCCTGGGTGGTCTTTTCCGCGGGCTATCTCAACCGTTTTCATCATCCCCGCCCCGAAATCGAACAGCGTTATGCTGCGGCTGGCAGCAAGGCGCTGCGTACCGATCACGATGGCGCCATCATGATTGATTCCGGCTCCCCCACCCGGGTCCAGGCGTGGCGCGACATACGGCCGCGCTATTGGTTTACACGCTAGCGGGGGCTGATTATGCTGCCGGGCGCTAACCGGAGAACGCCATGCCCACGCTCGACGCTTTGTACTATTACCCGATCAAATCCATCGCTGGCATCACGCTGGATGAAACTTCGATTTCCCCGTTGGGATTGCCGCATGACCGGGCGTGGATGGTGTCTGATCTGGATGGCCGCCTGGTCACCGGGCGCGAGCACCCCGAGCTGGTGCAGGTTCATGCTGAGGTCGGCGTTGGCACGTTGACGTTGCGGGCGCCGGGCCTACCCGAATTAGTGGTCGATCTGGCGCAGTTTGAGCAAGCGCATCCCGCTTCGGTGTGGAAAGACAACTTCAGCGCATGGGCCGGTGCCGCCGCAGCGGATGACTGGTTCAGCCAATATCTGGGGCGGCCGGTGCGCCTGTTGGCCACCAACGACACGCAACGCCGTGTGCGCAGTGCGCCCGATGTGCCTTTGTCGTTTGCCGATGGCTATCCGCTGCTCTTGATTGGTGAAGCTTCGCGCCGCGAACTGAGTGACTGGGTGGGGCGCGATCTGGCCATGGCGCGCTTCCGTCCCAACCTGGTGATCAACGACGCGCCCGCCTTTGCCGAAGATGGCTGGAAGCGTATTCGTATTGGTGACGTTATCCTGCGCATCGCCAAGCCCTGTGGTCGCTGTGTATTCACCACGGTCGACCCGGTCACGGCGCAGAAGTCTGCCGACCAGGAACCCTTGCGCACGCTGGCCAAACGGCGCAAAGGCCCGGAAGGCGCGGAGTTTGGTCAGAACGTGATCGCCGAAACCAGCGGGGTATTGCGTGTGGGCATGCCGGTCGAGATTCTGGAATAGCTGCCGCCGCGCGCTGCAAATAAAAAATGAGGCCGCTGCCTCATTATTTTTTTTACGCCGTGCGCCAGCACATCACCCTTTGCTGACGCGGGCCACCACCTGATTGCCGTTGCCCTGGTATTCGATTTGATCAAACGACAGCATCCGCGCCATCGAAATGCCGCGGCCGTGCGGATCAAACGCACGCTCCGGCGAGAATTCAAGAAAGGGCCGCCAATCAAAGCCCTCGCCCTGATCGGTGATGGTGACGGTGATTTCGTCGGCGCTGCGCACAAAGTTCACATGCACCTGGCGCGATGAATACGCCGGATTGGCTAGCCGCGCCTCGATTTCATCCTGCCAGCGCCCTTGTTGCAACAAGCGGGTTTTCTCGGAATAACGGATGGCCAGGTTGCCATGTTCGACGGCGTTGACCAGCAGTTCCGACAAGCCCAGCGCCACGCGTTGCGGTTCCGGGCAGGCATGTGACAGCACCAGAGTCAGTTGCCGCGCTTCTTCCAGGGTGCGGAAACAGAATTCGCCGCGCACCAGCAAACCATAGCTACCGGCCTGGCTGACCAGTTGCTGCTCCAGCTGGCGCTTCTCTTTATAGAAGTCGACCGCGGCGCCCACGATAGCCAGCAACATATCGCGCTGGAACGGCTTGATCAGATAGTAATAAGCGCCGGCGGCCAGGCCTTCGCGCACGTTCTCCGCCGCACCAACGGCGGTTTGCATGATCACCGGCACCTGCAACAGTTCGGGCTGTTGTTTCAGCCGCGCCAGCAAGGCCATGCCGTCCATGCGCGGCATCATGCGGTCGAGCAGGATGGCATCAAAGCCGCGATCGCGCGCCAGCAAATCCCACGCGGCCTCGCCATCCTCGGCCGTCACCACTTCATAGTTGGCATCGGCAAGGTGTTCGCTCAGGATCTCCAGGTTGAACGGCTCGTCATCGACAATCAGCAAACGCGGTTTGCGCTCGGCGGAACCCGCTTCCATCATTCAATTTCCTCCCGCGGCCGGCCGCCGAAAACCGCGCAGCCGCGCGATTTTATGTCTATGTTCAAACCGTTATCTGCTTGACCAAAATCAATTCGATTTCCGGTTTAATCTGAATCAGTGCAAAACATTAAGGCATGCCGCGTTGGATGAACAGCGTATGTACGATACGCTACGCATCACTATCGTCATTTTCCTACGTTTTGTCGGCAGATATTGCCGGTTTCAGACGATTCTCCTTCCGAATATAACACGCACGTGCGTAGTGCGAGTTTCGCCAAAAAAAATTCCGTAAAAAATTCACATATTGGTGCGGGCATTAGTTACGGGCGTATGACACACCCCCTCCTTAAACTGCCTTCCAGGTTGCGGTTACAACCGTTCAGCCTAATAGACGGACAGCACAAAGGAGAAACTAATATGAAAACCAAATACATCGCAGTCGCTATCTCTCTGGCCCTCGGCGCAGGCGCCGCTTTCGCCGACGTAACCATCGACGGTAACGTCGAAGGTGGCGTGCAATGGCTGAAGGCTGGCGATTCCAAAGCCGCTGGCATTACCTATGACGCAGTAATCGGCGTGTCCGGCAGCGACAAGCTGGACGCAGGTGGCAAGCTGATCTGGCGTGTTGAGCAAGAAGTGCTGAACACCCAAAGCGGCCGTACCCAAGGTGGTCAATCCAACTGGGGCAACCGTCAGGCTTATATCGGTCTGAGCGGTGACTACGGTACTTTCCGTTCGGGTAACATCACCACCCCGACCTACGACGCGCTCGACGCCACCTACGGTGACACCGGTGCTGAATGGCTGGCACGTGACTACGCGTTTGGTCAGTCCAACTACGCTCGTTCCACCTTCCGCTACGACACACCGGACATCTACGGCCTGCAAGCTTCTGCTGCCTACCTGCTCGAAGATCAAAGCAAGAGCGGCAACAAGGCTACGACGTTGCAGCCAACTACAAGTGGAACGGCCTCGGCATCCAGGTACGTACCAACGTCGCTTTAACATCGACAACAACGACGTGCTGTCTGACGGCGTGAATTCCGTACCTGCTGCGGCTGGTACCAGCCTGTGGGGCAACGCCGCGACCACCGGTCCGGACAGCATCAACTGGTACGCTGGCGCCAACTACAAGCTGGCTGACGGCTTCGGTCTGGGTGGCGGCTTCAAGCGCGCTCAACTGAGCAACGATGGCAGCGAAATCCGTCAAGACATGTGGCTGGCTCAAGGTACTTACCAGTACGGCAAGCACGGCTTCTACCTGACCTACTTCAACCTGGGCAACATCAAGGGCCAAGGCACCAACTTCACCAACGGCGGTGAGATTGGCGATAGCGGTTCGCAAGCTGTTGATGCTCGCTACAACTACAACCTGTCCAAGCACTCGATCGCCTTTGTTGACGCGCGTTACGTCAAGAACGACGACAATGGCTCGGTCAGCGCTGACAACGACGCCTTCTACACCGGTTCCACCGGCAGCACCGGCGCCGGTCAAAACAGCTACCGCCTGATGGGTGGCCTGAAGACCTGGTTCTAACCTTTACCGGTTAGCGCTGCCGTCTGAGCATGTAGCAAATAAAAAAACGGGGCAATCGCCCCGTTTTTTTTCGTCCCCGATTTCTGCATATATAGATTGCGCATCAGCGATCACCCATATTGGCGAATCAAACCGCGTTACAAGCGCACCGCCACATAGCGCCCGGCAAATTGCGCCGCCGTCATCGCTGGATCATCCACCGCGCTGATGGTCACTTCGACCGCCAGCCGCGCCGGTCGGCCCCGCGCCAACGTGTTATTCAATTTGAGGATTGCATCAGCGGAAACCGGCGCCACTTGCGCGCGCAAAGCAGACTGCAACGGCCGCACAAAATCAGTGCTGCCGTGCTGGATGACTACATCGACGGGCAGATCGGCCCAGACATTCACCGCCATCCAGCCCGCGATGGTGGCCAGGCTGGAAATGCTGGCGCCAAAAGCGGTGCCATGATCATTGCGGTTAGGAGCAAACGGCGCATGCAACTGCCAGTGTTCGGCAGTGCCCTGCACCGTCACGCCCATGGCGGCCAGTAGCGGAAAACCCTCTACCAGCCGCTGCTGCCAGGCTAAAGCAAACGGACTCGACATCGCGTTCGTCATCGGCCGGGCGCGCAATCAGCTTGATTGACCGGGTAGCGCGGTGGCAAGAACAAGGCGGCAATCTGCTTGGGACGTGCCTGGCTCAATGGCGCATCCGGAATCTCGCGTTGCCGGGCCAGCGCAGCGCCATTGCCGGTTAACCATTGCCGGTCAAGCCTGCGCCACGCGGCGTCGCCAATACCGGAGCCGGATTGG
>BBFD01000303.1 GCA_001313065.1 Silvimonas sp. JCM 19000 | reverse complement strand
CCCGGTGCTGCTGCCCGCCGGTGATCGCCAGGAACAACGCGTGCCGATGAGCCGTTTGCGCCAACGCGTGGCCGAGCGCCTGCTGCAATCGCAAGCCACCAACGCCATCCTGACCACTTTTAACGAAGTGAACATGAAGCCGCTGATGGACCTGCGTAACAAGTACAAAGACCGCTTTGAAAAAGACCACGGCGTGAAGCTGGGCTTTATGGGCTTCTTTGTGAAAGCCGCAGTGCACGCGCTGAAAAAAATACCCGATCGTCAACGCCTCGGTCGATGGCAGCGAAATCGTGTACCACGGCTATTACGACGTCGGCGTGGCCGTGGGCAGCCCGCGTGGCCTGGTGGTGCCGATCATCCGTAACGCCGACCAGCTGAGCCTGGCCGATATCGAGAAGACCATCGCCGACTTCGGCAAGCGTGCGCAAGAAGGCAAGCTGACCGTGGAAGAACTCACCGGCGGCACCTACACCATCAGCAATGGCGGCACCTTTGGTTCGATGATGTCCACCCCGATCATCAACCCGCCGCAATCGGCCATCCTGGGCATGCACGCCACCAAAGACCGCGCTGTGGTCGAGAACGGCGAGATCGTGGTGCGCCCGATGATGTACCTGGCGCAATCGTACGATCACCGCATTATCGACGGCCGCGAAGCCGTGCTGAGCCTGGTCGCCATCAAAGAAGCGATTGAAGATCCGGCGCGTCTGCTGCTGGATATCTAACCCTGCGATGGCGCGCCGTTCTGATCGGATGGCGCGCCCGACTCGATGCCCAAACAAGGTAAAAGAACATGTCGCAACAATTTGATGTACTGGTGATCGGCGGCGGCCCTGGCGGTTATGTAGCTGCCATCCGCGCCGCGCAGCTGGGCTTTAAAACCGCCTGCGTCGATGAATTCAAGAACGCCGAAGGCAAAGCCAGCCTGGGCGGCACCTGCCTGAACGTGGGCTGCATTCCGTCCAAGGCCTTGCTGGAATCGTCCGAGAACTGGGAACGCATCGAACACAAATTTGCCGCGCACGGCATTACTGTGGAAGGCGCAAAGTTTGATGTAAGCAAGATGCTGGAGCGCAAGCAAAGCATCGTCAACAAGCTGACCACGGGCGTGGCCTTCTTGCTGAAAAAAAAGAACAAGATTGCCAGCCTGTTTGGCCACGGCAAATTGCTGGGCCGCGAAGGCGAGCAGTGGCAAGTCGAAGTCAGTCTGGATGGCCAGACCGAAGTGGTCAGCGCCACCCACGTGATCATCGCCACCGGTTCGGTGCCGCGCCAACTGCCCGATCTGCCGTTTGATAACAAAGTGGTGCTGGATAACGTTGGCGCGCTGTCGATTCCCGCCGTGCCGGGCAAGCTGGGTGTGATTGGCGCGGGCGTGATTGGTCTGGAAATGGGCTCGGTGTGGAAGCGTCTGGTTCCGACGTCACCATCCTTGAAGCCGCGCCGGGCTTTTTTGCTGGCCGCCGATGAGGCCGTTGCCAAAGAAGCGCAAAAAAATCGTTTATCCGCGATCTGGGCCTGAAGATCAGCACCAGCATCAAGATCACCAGCGCCAAAGCCAGCGCCGACCATGTGGCGGTGGAATGGACCGATAGCGAAGGCAAGCCGCAGTCCGAAACCTTCGACAAGCTGATTGTGTCGATCGGCCGCGTGCCCAATACGTGGAACCTGGCCGCCGACAGCGTGGGCCTGAAGCTGGATCAGCGCGGCTTTATCGAAGTGGACGAAGACTGCCGCACCGCGCTGCCCAATCTGTGGGCGGTGGGCGATGTGGTGCGCGGCCCGATGCTGGCGCACAAAGCGTCGGAAGAAGGCGTGGCGGTGGCTGAACGCATTGCGGGGCAAAAGCCGCATATCGATTTCAACACCGTGCCGTGGGTGATTTACACCAGCCCCGAACTGGCATGGGTGGGCAAGACCGAACAGCAACTGAAAGCCGAAGGCGTCGAATATCGCAAAGGCCAGTTTCCGTTTAGCCCCAATGGCCGCGCGCTGGGCCTGGGCGAAACCACCGGCTTTGTAAAAAAAATGTTGGCGGATGCCAAAACCGACCGCATCCTGGGCGTGCATATCGTGGGCCCGTTTGCCTCCGAGCTGATTACCGAAGCTGTGGTGGCGATGGAATTTGGCGCCTCCAGCGAAGACATCGCCCGCATCGTGCACGCGCATCCGTCGTTGTCGGAAGCCATGCACGAAGCCGCGCTGGGCGTGGACAAACGCGGTCTGCATTCCTGATTACCGCACGCTGAACTGATTAACACGGGAGGTGCGCGCTCCGGCCGCACCGCTTGTATCTCCAAAAGGAAATCTCATGAACCTGCACGAATATCAGCCAAGGAACTGCTGGCCAAATACGGTCTGCCCGTCCAGCGCGGCATTCTGGCCCACAGCGGCGAAGAAGCCGCTGCAGCCTATGACAAGCTTGGCGGCAAGTTTGCCGTGGTCAAGGCGCAAGTGCATGCGGGCGGCCGTGGTAAAGCCGGTGGCGTGAAAGTGGTGAAGAGCCGCGAAGAAGCCGCCGCCGAAGCCACGCGTTTGATCGGTACCAATCTGGTTACCTATCAAACGACGCCGCTGGCCAACCGGTGCACAGCGTGCTGGTGTGTGAAGACATGTACCCGGTGCAGCGCGAACTGTACCTGGGCGCGGTGGTGGATCGCGGCTCGCAGCGCGTGGTGTTTATGGTGTCGACCGAAGGTGGCGTCGAGATCGAGAAGGTCGCCGAAGAAACCCCGGAAAAAAAATCATCAAGATTGAAGTGAACCCGCTGGTGGGCATGCAACCGTTCCAGGCGCGTGATGCCGCGTTTGCGCTGGGCCTGTCGGGCGCGCAGATCGGTGCGTTTGCCAAGCTGATGCTGGGTGCATACAACGCGTTTGTCGAAAACGACTTCGCGCTGTTTGAAGTCAACCCGCTGGCGCTGCGCGAAAACGGCGAGCTGGCCTGCGTGGACGGCAAGATCAATCTGGACAGCAACGCGCTGTTCCGCCACCCGGACCTGCTGGCGCAACGCGACAAATCGCAAGAAAACGAACGCGAAGTGAAGGCGTCCGAGTTCGAACTGAACTACGTGGCGCTGGAAGGCAATATCGGTTGTATGGTCAACGGCGCAGGCCTGGCCATGGCCACCATGGACATCATCAAGTTGAAGGGCGGCCAACCGGCCAACTTCCTTGACGTGGGCGGCGGCGCCACCAAAGAACGCGTGATTGAAGCCTTCAAGCTGATCCTGGCCGATGACTCGGTCAAGGGCGTGCTGATCAACATCTTCGGCGGCATCGTGCGTTGCGACATGATCGCCGAAGCCATTATCGCGGCCGTAAAAGAAGTGAACGTGACCGTGCCGGTGGTGGTGCGTCTGGAAGGCAACAATGCAGAGCTGGGCGCGAAGATTCTCGATGAATCCGGCCTCAAGCTGACTTCGGCCCAGGGCCTGAACGACGCAGCCGAGAAGATCGTCGCTGCCGTGGCCGCGCTGGCTGATCACCGCACAAAGGATTCCGAAATGAGCGTTCTGGTTAATAAAGATACGAAAGTGCTGGTGCAAGGTTTCACCGGCAAGAATGGCACCTTCCACGCTGAACAAGCGCTGAAGGTGGGCACCAAGGTGGTCGGCGGCGTCACCCCGGGTAAGGGCGGCAGCGAGCATCTGGGCCTGCCGGTGTTCAACACCATGAAAGACGCGGTGCGCCAGACCCAGGCTGATGCCTCGGTCATCTATGTGCCCGCAGCGTTTGCCAAGGATTCGATCCTGGAAGCGATTGATTCGGGCGTGCAGCTGATCGTCTGCATTACCGAAGGCGTGCCGACGCTGGACATGCTGTATGTAAAGAAAGCCGTGGACGAAGCCGGCATCCGCCTGATCGGCCCGAACTGCCCCGGCGTGATTACCCCGGGTGAATGCAAGATCGGCATCATGCGTGGCACATCCACAATCCGGGCCGCATCGGCATTGTCAGCCGCTCCGGCACGCTGACCTACGAAGCCGTGGCGCAAACCACCGCGCTGGGCCTGGGCCAGTCCACGTGTATCGGTATCGGCGGCGACCCGATCCCCGGCACCAGCCATATCGATGCACTGAAGCTGTTCCAGGATGATCCGGACACCGACGCCATCATCATGATCGGCGAAATCGGCGGCAGCGCCGAAGAAGAAGCCGCTGAATTTGCGCGCCAGTACGTGACCAAGCCGGTGGTGGCTACATCGCTGGCGTTACCGCACCGAAGGGCAAGCGCATGGGCCATGCGGGCGCCATCATCTCGGGCGGCAAGGGCACGGCGGAAGAGAAGTTCAAGGCCTTCGAACAAGCCGGCATCGCCTACACGCGCAGCCCGGCTGAAATCGGCAAGACCATGTTTGAACTGCTCAAATCCAAGGGCATGATTTAAGCGCGGTCTGGCTTAAGGACTGCAAGAACGGCTCGCACCTGGCGGGCCGTTTTTTTTATTTGTGGCGGTGGCACGCGCCGGGTATGGTGGGGCGACCAAAAAAACAAGGAATGACGATGCGGATGGCGCGATATCTGGTGGCGGCGTGGGTGATGGTCACCGTTTCTTCGGCATGGGCGGCGGCACGCTGGTGGTGCCCAAGCAGATTGAATTTGACGGCAAGACGTATACGGTTGACTACGAAAAAAAAGCCATGCCGCAACAGGCCATCCATATGTACGCCAGCGACGGCGAGAAGGCCTCGAGCTGGACATGGACGCGCTTGTTGACGATCAATCAGCTGGATGTGGGGCGCGGGACGCTGGCGCAATGGGCCAAGGTAACGCAGATCAATTTTGAGCGCCAGAAGCCGACGCCGTTTGTGCTGTTTGAGGTGAAGGGCGATGAAGCGTGGGCGCGGATTGTGTTTCCACCAGAGGCATCGCACCCCACGTATGAGGCGCAAGCGTGGCATGCGCGCCTGGTGGAGGGATGCGGGATGGCGGTGGTGCAGTTTGCCCGGCAGATTGCGGCACCGGATGGCAAGGCGGATGCGGCTTTGTTTGAGCAGGCGAAGGCGGGGACGGCGCGGGATTTGGGGTTTTTTTTGAAGGAG
>BBFD01000302.1 GCA_001313065.1 Silvimonas sp. JCM 19000 | reverse complement strand
TCAGCGCGTCCCACGCTGGTAAAGCGCTGGCGCAAGTGGGCGGCGCGGCGCTGGCGCCGAGGCCGAGCAATTTGATTTGCCAAACCAGTTGATCGCGCGTCGCCGAATCGGGCCCGCCCAGCGCCACCTCGCGAATCAGCGGGTCTTCCAGCGCAGTGATATGGCGTAACCAGGCTTCGATATACGCCACATAAACCCCATCCGCCGGTGCGGTGAGTGCGCCGCCGCTGCCGTAATTCTGGATACTGCCCAGCGCGGCGGCGCCTGCCGGCGGCAAGGCCAGATGGTTGCTACTGGCCACGAGGATGGGCGAGACATTGCCAGGCAGGCCGGGCTGCTTGATCAAGGTGGCGGGGGCGCTGTTTTCGCAGAGCAAGCCGTCCAGATAAATACGACCGGGGCTGATACTGATATTGCCGGCGGTGCCGACCAGTTCAAACCCGTCCAGCGCCAGCGGCACCGCCAGCGCGCCCAGGGTATCGCGCGTTTCGGTCTCCAGACGGCGACTTGTAATGGCGTTCTGTTCGTTCCAGTCGGCGTCCAGTTGCACCCGGCCTTGTTGCATCCGCACGCTGCGATAGTGCTGCGCCGGTTGGTCGGTAGAGCGTGTCAGATCAGCTTTCATGGTGTTCGTCCCAAGGCAGAGTGTGGCCCGATTGCAATCAGTTCACGTAGATCACGCCGGCTTCCAGGCCAAAACGCAGATATTCATCCAGCGCCTGGCTCAGATTGGCCTCGCGCTGTGGTTGCTGCAGCAAATTCCACACGCCCATTTCGGCGCCATCCTCCGCCCCGGTACGGATCTCGGATGCGGTGGCCAGCCGCAACTGCGTATAGGCGGCATGTCCATAACTGGTTGAAGTGAACGCGGGCGTAACGCGGATGCTTTCCACCAGCGCGGCGGCATTGCTCAGGCCTTGCTTGACCAGATCGGCTGGCAGCGATAGCGGCTGGGTGTTTTGGAGCCGAGCGGGATATAGCAGAAACGCACGCAGCCATCCTGCTTGCGCAAGATATCCAGCGTGTCGGTAAACAGACTGTTGCCCGCCGCCAGTTGCGTGGCCACGGTGGTGCCAAACACGGTGCAGCGGTCCAGGCTGAGCGCGGTATCGGGCAGCGCAAAAGCCACCCCGCCCAGGCCATCGATGATCGAGTAACTGGCGCTCACCCCACCCAGCGCTTTATTGGCCTGGATGGCACCACAAATGCAGCGTTGAGCGTGATCTGCACATTGCTGCCGCTGCTGCCGCCATGGCTGATGCCGCCGCGCCCGGGTACCAGCGTGCAATGGCGCAAGTCGATCTGGTCGAGTGCACCTTCCAGCGTGAGTTTGCCGTCCAGCAAAATGCCCGACAGCGTCAGATGGTACTGGCATTGCCTTTCAGTTTCCAGTCGCCATACAGCACCGGACGCCGCCCGTTGTCGGCTTCGATCGCCAGCCAGGTATCGGGTATGTCCAGGTCGGGCGTCAGCGCCTCGGTATGATCGACCGCGTCGTCGTGCAGATAAATCAGCGTGCGGCTGCCACTGGCCAGCGCGGTCAGGGCGGCGCTCAGGCTGGCGTGATCGCCCGGCACATGCCACACCACCTGAAAGCGGGCAGGATCAAGCAAGCCCAGCGTCGCATCGTCTTCGCCCACCCCGGGGCGACGGTCATACGGCCCGGCACCGACATCGCCAGGAAAACCATAGGCGTACGACACTTCAATCCGGGTCGCACTTTTGCCACTGGGCAAAGCCACGCGGCCCAGCACCGGGTCAAAGCCAATGGCAAACTGCCCCGCCGCCACTGCGGCCGCTTCCGGAAATTGCTGCGTGCTGCCATCAGCGCGTCACCGTCAGTTGCGCGGGCGGCCGCTGCCAATCATCCGGATCGGCGGAACTGGCTTTGCTGAGCAAGGCCAGGTCGCACACCACCAGCCATTCTGCCGGCACTTCCACCCCATCGCGCCAGATGCGCAGCACCGGCTGTTCTGGATCAAAGTAGCTGCGCGTCAGCGTTTGCCCATCGGCCAACGCCTGGCGCAAGGCCGTCAGCTCGGCATGCAGCACCCGGCGCGACAAGGGCTCGGGCACGCTCACCGGCTGAGCCAGCTGCGTGATATTGGCCTCGGTTTGCGGCCGGTTATAGAGCTGGCCTTGCGCTACGGTGGCGTTGTCGGCCGGGCCGTAGCGCAGGGCATCAAAGTAATAGCGCCCGGCAGCGCCCACCGCTGGCGCTGCGGCAATCCGTTGCAGCGCATAGGCCTGCAGGCGCCACAAATACAGGCCGATATTGGGCAAGTTGTAACGCCCGGCCGAAAGCGGCCGCACCTCGACACTATGTGCCGCCGAGTCAAACGGCCCGTCGATGCGTTCCAGTGGCAGCGCATTGCGGATATCGGGCGTGCGCAGATTTTGCAAGCGGGTGTGATTCAGATATTGCGTGGTGCCCAACAGCTGAAAAAAAACTCCACCGCCCGCGCGCGCCAGCCGGTGCAATCAAAGGCCAGTTCTTCCAGCACCGGCACCGTGCCTTTGCGCCGCCGCAAACGCAGCGTGTTGGCCACCAGCGCGCGCTGGCCAAAGCTGTGCGTGCCACTGACCGCGTACAGCCCGCGCACGCCGAGCAAGTCGCCGATATAGGGAATCAGCCAATCGTCGCAAGTCTCGATAAACCAGTTGTCGTAGAGCCGCGCAATGTCCTGGTCCAGCAAATCGCCTTGCGCCGCGATGATGTCGAGCAAGGCACGCAAAGGCCCGCCCATGGCCGCATCGCGTTCGGCATAAAACGCCGGCAGGCGCGCAAACAGAAAATCGGCATCGATCGTCATACGCTCAGCTCCGTCAACACGATGTCGGTGGGGTCAATCAACAGCAATTGCGCGGCGACGATCGCATCGCCTTCACGATGTGCGCCGCGGGCGCGCAAACGGCCATCCGGCCCGGCCACGCTGGTGCTGCCTGGCGCAGGCTGTTCAGATCAATCCGCTGCACCCCGGTCACGTTCTGCATCGCCGCAACCACTTCGCTGCCACTCAAGGATTGGCCGTAACTGCGTGCGGCAAAACCGAACTGCGTTTGCAAGGCGGTTTTGATCGCGGCCAGTACCGCGGCGCTGTCGTAATCGGCTAGCACGCGCACACCGGCACTCAAGCCAAACGGCAATTGCGTGCCAGGGCCACCCGCAAAGCCTGGCCCGCTGGCCGCACCGCATCGATGGCGGCGGTCAGGTTCAGATACAGCGCCGAATCGGCCGCAATATCAGCGCCGTCGCTGCCCATCACCGTCAGATGCACCAGGCGGCCTTCGCCATTCCACAGCCACACGGCTTGCGCCTTGCCTATGCCGGCAAAGGCGGCGGCAAAATTCTCGAAGTCGGTCAGCGACACGATGCGATCCAGCGCCAGCACCGTCAACGGCGCATTGGCGCGGGCTTGTTCGCCTTGTTCCGGATCGGTGCCGCCGCTGGCCGCAATCGGGTTGACCACACCCTTGACGCCAAGCGCCCGGCTTAACAGCAGATTGATCTGGCCAGGCTTGAGATTGCCTGGCGTACCGATGCCGACGCGGTAAGTGGCCTGCACATTCATCTGCCACTGGGCAAACGGCTACCGTGGACGCCGTCGCCAAACTGCAAAGTAACGGCCCCGTCGTCACCACGCCGCACCAGATAAGCGCGATCAGTGGGGCTTAGCTCGCCCAGATGCGCGGCCTCGTGCCAGAGCAAATCATCCACCCGTACTTGCAGGCTGCTGGCGATGCCGGCGGCGGTGCTGGCCGAGATATAAGTCAGCGGTGCCTGGCGCAGATTAAAGCGCTGGAAGGCACTGCCGCCATCGCCGCTACCCACCACTTCGGGCTGGATTTGCATCTGTTTGCTGTCGCCGTGGCTGGCGGGCGCCACATTGGCATTGATGCTCACGCTGAGCGGCAGATAGGCATAGAGCAGATCGGCCGCCAACGTCAGTTGCGTTACGCCATTGGCCACAGCCACGCTTTGCAGTTGCTGAACTTCGCTGGCGGCCGTCAGCGCCACGTCGGCCACCTGGCCATCGGCAAAAGTTAGCGTGGCAGAGACGCCATCGCGCTTGAACTCCACCGCCGCCAAGGCATCGCCGGCCAGCAAGCGCGTACGCGCAGCGGTGTTGCCCGGTGCAGCGCTCAAGGTCTGGCCGCTGATGGCCAACCACGCCCCCGCGGCCAGATCCGCTTGCAGACTTTGCAGCTTGAGCACATGCCCGCGCACCAGCCCCGACAGCGGTTGCTGCGCCCACGGCAAGGGCACTGATTCGCCAAACACGGCGGTATCGCGGATGCGGTTGTTGAACACCGCGTCCAGGTTTTCCCCGCTCAACGTCAGCCGACTGGTTTTGCTGCTCAGCGTAAACGCGGTGCGCGCCGATTCGGCGTTTTCAACAATCTGATACAGCTCCTGGTACTCCGGCACGGCCAGCACGGCCCAACTGCCCGGCACCCATTTGGGATAGCTGGCGTCCAGATGCACCGAGTGCACATCGCTGGGGTACAAGCGGTTGGCCGGAATCACCGCGCGCGCGGTCAGCGGGCCGGACCATTCCAGCACCAGCGTGCTGGGGCCGCCACCCTGAAAGTACTCGACCACAATCGGCACCTTCTGCCCCGCGCTCAGATTATTGGCGGTGCCGCTATAGGTAATCGGCGATTGCGACTGCCACGCGTTGACCAGCAAGCTGCCGTTGACCCACAGGCGCACACCATCATCCGAGGTCACAAAAAAACATGAAACTACCGCCGTGCGGCATCTGCACCCAGCCGGTCCAGCGCGCGCTGAAATTGCTGGCTGGCACGCCACTCGGCCACGGCAAGGCGGGCGTAGCGCCGGTATTGAAATTGAGCTGTGCATCTACGCGCGCAAACAGCTGCGTCTGGAAATGCGTCACGCCGTCGTCCGAGTAATACGTGCCCTGCAAGCCGGTGCCCGCCGCCGTGGTATCGCCGGGCGGATCCGAGATTTCGCCGAGGCTGAAGCCGGGCCATTGCGGATGTTCGGCTATCGGCACATTGGGGGCGGCGTGCCGGCGGGCGCGG
>BBFD01000301.1 GCA_001313065.1 Silvimonas sp. JCM 19000 | reverse complement strand
CGCTCAGTTCGATTTCAGTGCCTTCGCCGCTGCGCGACCATACCGTTAAATGCGCATCCAGTTGCCGCGCGCGTTCGCGCATGCCCGCCAGGCCAAAGTGACCCGGGCGGCCATGTTCAATCAGCGCTTCAGGCATGCCTATACCGTCGTCGCGCACGTGCAGCACAAACTGGCGATCGCCAAATATCAGTTCAATTTCCAGATGCTGCGCCTGTGCATGGTTCAGCGCATTGATGACGGCTTCCCGCGCGATGGCATAGGCTTCGGCGCGCAATGGCGCTTGCAGGGTGCGGCGGCTGCGGCCAGCCACGTGCAGGGCAAATTCAATCTCGTGGGTATGGCCCAGCGCGCTGCCCATGCGGCTGAGTGCTGGATCAGATCGTCCGGGACGGGGGCAGCCTCGCGCAGGTTCATCACCTGATCGCGACCTTCGCTGACCGCCGCATCGGCCTGGTCGAGGGCCGCATCAAACTCGGCGCTCAGTTGCGGATCTACCCGCTTGCCGATGGCCTGAAAGCGCAGGATGGTGCCCTGCATGCTTTGCAGCAGGGTGTCGTGCAAATTGCGCGCGATACGCTGGCGCTCCGCGATGCGCACTTCGGTGCGTTCACGCACGCGTTCGGAAATCTGGCGCACGCGTAGCAAATACAGACCATACAGCGCAGCCAGGGCCAACAGCAGACACAGCACCCGAAAAAACCCGCGTCTGCGTCAGCGTGGGCGGCACTTCAAACTGCAGCGCCGTGCCTTGTTTATTCCACAGCCCGTCTTCGTTGGCGGCAATCACCTGAAAGCGATAGTGCCCCGGTCCCAGATTGGTATAGAACGCCTCGCGCCGGCCCCCCGCGTCGACCCAGTTCTGGTCTACCCCATCCAGCCGGTATTTAAAGTGCATGCGTGCCGGAATACGTTGGCTTAGCGCGGTGTAACTGATCTGCAGATTGCGCGGATTGTGCGGCAGCGCCGGCAGATGCGTGCCGGGGCCGCTTTCCCAGTGCAGCTCGTCGGCGCGTAGCGCAGTGATTTCCAGCGGCGGCACCAGACCATTGCGCGGGATATGGGCGGGGTCGAGCCAGCCTACGGCCGAATCCGTGGCGTACCAGAGCTGCCCATTACTGGCTTCCAGCAAAGAGGGCCGCGCTTCCAGCACCGACGGCGTGCCTTCCATGCCTTGCTCGAAATCGAAGCGCTCATTGTCCACCCGGCCATTGCCCGCCAGCGCCCGCGCCAGGTCGGCTGCGGCTATGCGGGTAAGGCCATCGCGTTCCATCATCCACAGCTCGCCGTCGGCGCGCTGCACGATGCCGGTTACTTGCTGAAACGAGCGGCCGTCGCTGCCAAGCAAATGATGCAACCGACCGTTTTCAAAATACAGCAGGCCGCTTTCGCCGCCGATCCATAGCCGTTGCGGCGTGGCATAAAAAACTCAGCGTCGCACCCAGATCCACGCCCTCGGCCGCGCCGAATTCACGGTAATGTTCGCCGTCGACCAGGCCCAGATGGTTGCCCGGATAACCGATCCACAGGCGTTGCCGGGTATCGAGCTGGATCGACAACGGCGTCGGCCCGACGATATCGCTGCGGCCGCCTTTTTTTAAGCCACTGGCCATCCTTGAACAAATACAGCCCGCGCTGGATAAACGACATCCAGACCCCGCCGCCCGCCGCTGGCGTCATCACCAGGATATTGCGGCCGATGCACTCGGTGGGCACATCCCACGCTTCGCGCTGCGCACCGTGGATATGCCAGATTTTTTTTGCGCCCGCCCAGCCACACGCTGCCATCGGCTGCGCGGGTGCCTGCGGTGGCATCGATGGCGGCCTCTTGCTGATACTGGCCGTCGGCACGAACCACAAAAGTATTCATATTCATGCTGGGCACCCAGCGGCGACCATCGTCGCCCAGCACCACGCCGTTGTGCTGCATCTGGCTGGGCATGGCCAGTTGGGTCAGCGTGTTGGCACGGATGCGCTCCACCCCGCTGCGCGCGCCGATCCAGATATTTTTTTTCGCGGTCTTCAAACAGGCTGATGTCATCTTCAATGGCGCCGCCACGCTGGATGCTGATCGGCAGCGGCTGCCCGCCCTGCATATTGCTGTCGTACTGATGCATCACGCCGTCATACAACACCATCGGCCGGCGTCGTTCACCAGCCAGACCCCATCCACATGATCGGGATCGCCGGTGCGGTTAAAGCTGATGATCTGCTGCTGCGCGCTGTCGTAGCGCGCGGCATAGCGGTGGTTGCGCAGCAGCCAGATATCACCGCGCGGATTGCTGCTGAGCGCGCTCAATGTGGGGTCGAGCGGGGCAAAATGCGCTTGGCCCGGATGGCGCACCGTGACGCCGCCATCGCTCTGGATCCACACGCCGCCTTCGCGATCGGTTTCGGCCACCAACGCGCGGGCGTCTTCGGCGCCGGGCTCGGGCCAGCGCTTGATCCAGCGTTCATTGATCAGCTCGTACAGCCCGAGCGTGGTGGCGGCATAGGTCTGGCCCTGCCGCGTCCGGATCACGTGTGATGCCGTGGCCACCGGCAAGCCATCTGCCTTGCCGTAATCGCGCGAGCCATGCGGCTGAAGCGACTGATGCCGCCATACATATAACCCAGCCACAAGGTGTCGCCGATAACCTGAATGCCGTGGATGGCATCAGACGGCAGCGCGTGGCCGTACACCGCATTGACGCGCTCAAAATGCACGCCATCAAAGCGATACAGGCCGCTGCCGGCAAACCACATCCAGCCATCCGGCGTTTGCGCTATCGGCGGGCTGCCATTGGGCGCGCCGTCGCGCGTGCGCCAGACTGCGCTTTGCTGGGTGACCACATTAAAGCGGCCCACAGCAGGGAAATCAGCTTCATTGGCATGCGCCCATGGCGCACCGGCAGCAAGGCGCTGGACAAGACAGCGCAAACCACGCGCAGGTAGAGGGCAGACGACAAAAAACGACATGGGGGTCCGGGCAGCGCTTGCGCAGGTCAATTTATATTGTACGCAATGATCTTATCGGGAGCTGCGCCCAGGCTCATTCCCTCTTTTGGGGGATACCGCGGCGATACAAACGCCAACGGCCGTAGCGCAGTCCGCCAACAGCGCGGACCGGCTACGGCCGGGTCAGGGTGCGCGGCGCTTAGCTGCGGCGGCCCGATTCAAACAAGAACACGTGCGGCGCTCGGCCTCGTCGATCCATTGTTCCAGCAGGCTGGCGGTGGCGACGTCGTTGTACTCATCGCACAGGGCGTGCGTGGCGCGCATATGGTTGGCAAAGGTCAGATTGTCTTCGCGCAGCTCGGCCAGCATGTCGTCGGGGGTGACGAATTCGGCGTCGTTATCCAGCAAGCGTTGCAGGCGCACGATATGCCCAGTGGAACGCAAGGTGGTGCCCCCCAGCTTGCGTACGCGTTCGGCCACCGGATCGGTCATGGCAAAAAATCTGATCGGCTTGCTCATCCAGCAGCAAGTGGTAATCACGGAAATACGGGCCAGACATATGCCAGTGGTAGTTCTTGGTTTTGAGATAGAGCGCAAAGGTATCGGCCAGCAGCGCGTTCAGTTCGGCGCTGAGATTGGCGATGGCTTCTTTGCTGAGCGGGGACGGGGTTTTGAGTTGGGCGGCGCGGTGCGTGGCCAGTTTGGTGGCATCGGTCATAACGTACTCCTGAGAATGACGGGTCAACGAGCCACTGTAGCGGGCCATAGCGCAAGGGTATTCGGCCATCAGCGCAGTCTCATACTCAGCCGTTTGGCAGGGGCGCCGTGCATGGGCCACGCGGCGGGCGATTTGTTGCGCCTACCAAATCTGGCCGACGTCAGCGCCGGGTCAGCCCGGCATGATCGTCCGCATCGTGTCTGCCGGAACGCTGTGGAATGATTGCCTGATCTTGAAACCGAGCGCGCGTTGCGGCGCGCTGGTGGCGCTATTGGCCTGCGCCAGCCTGCTGTTTGCGCCCGTCGCCCAAGCCGCCGCGCCGCAAGTGCATACGCAGGCGCCGGGCTACTACCGCATGATGCTCGGTGATTTTGAAATCACTGCCTTGTCCGACGGCACGCATGCGTTTCCGATCGATACAGTGCTGCAAAACACCAGTGCCAGTGAAGTCGCGCGCGATCTGGCTCAGGCCGAGCTGACGCAGCCGGTGCAAGGCTCGATCAACGCGTTTTTTTGATCAACACCGGCAGCAAACTGATCTTGATCGATACCGGCGCCGGCAGCCTGTACGGCCCGTGCTGCGGCCGCTTGCTCAGCAATCTGCGCGCCGCAGGCTATCAGCCGGAGCAGGTCGACGAAATCTTGCTGACCCATCTGCACAAAGACCATGTCGGCGGCGTGCTGGCGCAGGGCGTGGCGGCGTTTCCGCATGCCATCCTGCGCGTGTCTGTGCCTGAGGCCGATTACTGGCTGAACGCCAGCCACAAAACCAGTGCGCCGGATTTCTTGAGCAGCTTTTTTTGACAGTGCCATCGCCGCCGTCGCGCCGTACAAGGCGGCCGGGCATTACCAGCCCATCAGCGGCAATGGGGTGCTGGAACCCGGTATCAGCGTCCTGCTCGAACCCGGCCACACGCCGGGCCACGCCACCTATCGCATCGAGAGCCGGGGCCAGGTGTTGCTGGTGTGGGGCGACGTCATACACGTGGCCGCCATCCAGTTGCAGAACCCGCAAATCTCGGTCGAATACGATAACGATGCCGTCGCCGCGCGCGCGGCACGCGTCAAGCTGTTACAGCAGACCGCCAGCCAGCACGTGCTGGTGGCGGCGGCACATATTGCGTTTCCCGGCCTCGGCCATGTGCAGGCCCTGCCCGACGGCACCTGGCGCTGGATTCCGGTCAATTACATGGGGGACCCGTTAGCCCACTGAGGTCACGCCCGGCTACCTCGGCCGGGTTAGCTGCAGCACGGTCGCATCGGCGATTTGCCAGCGCGCCGGGCTGCGTATCGTAGCGAGGTGACATTCAGCCCAAACCACTACGCATTCCACGGAGAACCCTCATGACTCAAGACCTGGCCCCCGAGCAAGGCATGGACCGCCGCACGTTGCTCAAGACTGGCGCAGGTG
>BBFD01000300.1 GCA_001313065.1 Silvimonas sp. JCM 19000 | reverse complement strand
CCAGCGGTGGTTTCGATTTGCGCCAGCTGGCGCGCGGCATCCAGGCCCGGCGGCGTGGTCGGGGCTTTGGCTTTGGGCGCAGCCCATGTTTTTTTAATATCGGCGCACACAATGCAGCGCAAAAAAAGCAATCGGCGACGACTCAAAAGCAGCATGGTAATTCCTGCATCGATTCGGAAGTATCCGAAGGGTAAGTTGTTGGGCGCGCGGCCAGCAAGCCACGCACGGCCAGTGTGGATTGGCACTCGCATTTATAAAACCCATCACCCGGAAAGTTACACATGCCGAACGTGCGCCTGATTAAATTCGATGTCGATTCAGACATGGACCGGGACCTGCATTTTTTGTAAAGAAAACCTGAACGCCCCGACGCTATCGCGCGCCTGCCGTTACAGCCTGCGGCTCACCGCGTATTTCTGCGAACACGTCAAAGCGGGCGACCAGATTTTTTTCTGCGGCATCCTGACGGAGATACCACGGAGGTATTGCTCAGACGCAAATGAGCGCTACCCGCTACCGGGAGTGAACCATGCCCGCCGAAGTACCGATTGATGAGGATATGACGCAGCCGTTGATGCCCGAGCACGACGCCGAACTCACGCCGGATGACTGGCAAGTGCTGTCCAACATTACGCTGCAGCAAAAGCTGGCCCACGCCATGATCCAGATTTTTGTACGGCTGAACAGCGCGGTAATGGTGCTGATTGTGGTGATCTGGCTGGCCGAACTGTTTATCGGGCCCCGCATCATCACCGAGCACGTGGTGCTGGCGCTGATCGCGGGCACGGTGGCGCAAGCGGCATGGTGTTTGCCACGATGGCCCGGCGTTTGTTTCCTTTGCATATGGCTTAGCCTGGCGCAGGCAGACGGTGATTGGATGGCGTGGTGGCATCAGGGCCGCCTTGCGGCAGTGGTGCCCGTTGCGCAGGCGGCGTCCATGGCGTGGTGCTGATGCCGCGAGTGAGATGCTCGCTGATCGTCTGCCCCAGCATGATGACCAGAAAAAAAACAAGGCCACCACCGCCATCAAGCGCGGCAGCGCGTCATGCCGCAGCAGCTCCATGTAACACAGGCCGATCAGCACCACCTTGAGCAGGGCGATCAGCGCATTCAACAGCGTATTCCAGATGCCCAGGGGCAAAAGCGCCGTACCCACCGTTAGCGCCAGCAAGCCCAGCAAGGCCAGCCACACTTTGGCGACATCCTGCACGATGCGCGCCGCGTTATGTTCGCTCATGGCGTGCGCTCCACCAGGTACAGCATGGGGAACAACGCCACCCACACCACATCCACAAAATGCCAGTACAAGCCGGCAGCATGCAGCGCGGGCTGTGGCAGCGGCCCCATCGCCTTATGCACGCGCCGCCACATGGCCAGCGTCACGCCGATGCCGATAGTCAAATGGATGGCATGCAAGAAGGTGGCGCTGAAATACACCACAAAGAAATACTGCGCGCCGGTATGCGCCGGGCCAGCAAAGTCGGGACCGGGAAACAGGTGCTCGGCCCATTCGCGATGCCATTCGTAAAACTTGATCAGCAAAAAAACGCCACGCCCAGCGCCGCGCACGCCAGCAAACAGCGCCCCACCTGGCGTTTGAGTTGCAGCGCGCTCAGTTGCACCGCCAGCGCCATTGCCGCGCTGCTGCTCAGCAAAATGGCGGTGTTCAGCGTGCCCAGCCATAAATCAGTCTGGCGGCTGGCCCAGGCAAAGCCATCCGGCATGCTGATGCGGCCATAGGTCCAGCCCAGCAGTAACGGCCCAAAGAACATCAGCTCGGAGGCCAGAAACGCCCACATCCCCAGGCGCACCGTTTCCAGCCGGCCCGCGTCGTCTATCGTGGTCAGGCTCATGCCGCGCCCTCCCCGGCCACTTCGTGCACATGGCTATGCACCACCACCGGGTTGCGGAAGTTTTCTACCGGCGGCGGCGACAGCGTTTTCCATTCCAGCCCGCGCCCTTCCCACGGATTGGACGGCGCATGCCGACCATAAAACAGCGACCACGCCAGATAACACAGCGGCAGCAGATAGCCGATGGCCAGAATGGAGGCACCGGACGAAGACAACACATTCAGCAGCTGATATTCCGGCGCATAGCTGTGATAGCGCCGCGGCATGCCTTCATAGCCCAGCAGATATTGCGGAAAAAAACGTCAGATTAAAACCAAAGAACAGCATGGCCGCCGCCACCCGCGCCCACATTTCCGGGTACATGCGGCCGGTAACCTTGGGCCACCAGAAATGAATGCCGCCCAGGTAGGCCGCTACCGCGCCACCGACCATGATGTAGTGGAAGTGCGCCACCACAAAATAGGTGTGCGTCAGGTGCACATCCAGCGCCAGCGCCGCCAGAAACAGCCCGGTCAGGCCACCAATGGTAAACAGCCCGATAAAGCCCAGCGCATACAGCATGGGCGCATCAAAGGTAATCGAGCCCTTGTACAAGGTGGCGGTCCAGTTAAACACCTTGATCGCCGAGGGCACCGCTACAAAAAAAACTCAGCAGCGAAAACGTCATGCCCGCATACATCGACATGCCGCTGGTAAACATGTGATGCCCCCACACCAGAAAGCCCAGCAGCGCGATGCCCATGATGCGTAGGCCATAAAGCGATAGCCAAAGATCTTGCGCCGGGCAAAGGTGGGAATGATTTCGCTGACCACGCCCATGGCCGGTAACACCATGATGTACACGGCCGGGTGGCTGTAAAACCAGAACAGATGCTGGAATAACAAGGGGTCGCCGCCCAGCGCCGGATCAAAAATGCCCACCTGGAACAGCCGCTCGATCACGATCAGCACCATGGTCATGGCCAGCACCGGCGTGGCCAGTACCAGAATGATGCTGGTGGCGTAATGCGCCCACACAAACAGCGGCAGCTTGAACCACGTCAGCCCGGGCGCGCGTAAGCGGTGGATGGTGACGATAAAGTTGAGCCCGGTCAGGATGGACGAGAAGCCGGTAAAGAAAACGCTTAGCACCACAATGATCACGTGCGAATTACTGAACATGGTGGAAAACGGCGTGTAAAAGGTCCAGCCCGTATCCACGCCGCCCAGCAACATGCCCACAGCGTGCCCACCCCGCCGATCAGATAGATATACCAACTGGCCAGATTCAGCCGTGGAAACGCCAGATCGCGCGCGCCGATCATCAACGGAATCAAAAAAAGTTACCCAGCACCGACGGAATCGACGGAATCAGAAAAAAAACCACACCATGATCACGCCATGCGCGGTAAACAGCTCGTTATAGGTTTGCGCCGGCACCAGATCGCCCTGCGGCGTGGCCAGTTCCAGCCGGATAATCACCGCCGCCGCGCCGCCGATAAAAAAAAACAGCGTGATGGCGATGGCGTACAGAATCGCCACCTTTTTGTGGTCGGTGGTGGTCAGCCACTGGCGCAACGTTGGCCTTCAGTCAGATAGCTGGACACGGTGCGTTATTTCCTGCGCAGATAAGCAATCAAGGCAGCCAGTTCTTCTTCCTGCAACTGGCCGGCAAAGGCGGGCATATTCGGTGGATACCCGGCCACGCGATTGGCATGCGGCTGCAAAATCGCCTCGCGCAGCCAGCCTTCATCCGCGATCACGCGGCGGCCATCGGCCAGTTGCACCGGCTGGCCAAACACTCCGGTCAAGGCGGGCGCATTGCCAGCGCCCGCGTCATGACAGCCGCTGCAGCCGTACTGGCGATACAAGGTCTGGCCATAGCTGCTCAGGCCATCGGCCTGGTCGCCGCTTTCCAGCCAGCGCGCGTAATCAGCCGGTGGCATCACAATCACGCGGCCTTCCATCGTGGCGTGCGCAGTGCCGCAATACACGGCGCAATACAGCTCGTACGTGCCCGCGCGATCGGCGTTAAACGAGATCGAGGTATAGCGGCCCGGAATCACATCCTGTTTGATGCGAAACGCCGGTACATAAAAGCTGTGGATGACGTCTTCGCTGGCCAGCATCAGCCGCACCGGCTGCCCCACCGCCACATGCAACTCGTTGATTTCGCGCCGACCGTTGTCGTGTTGCACTTTCCACATCCACTGCTTGGCCACCACAAATACGGTCATCGCATTGGCGGCGGCTGATAGGCCTGCGCGTACAACCATGCGGCCCAGCCAAACACGCCCAGAAACAACAACAGCGGAATCGCCATCCAGCTCAGTTCCAACGCGCGGTTCTGCGTGGGCGGATGATCACGGCGCGCGTTGGAGCCTTTGCGATATTTGATGCTGAAAAAAACGTAATCAGAAACGCCAGCGCCAACGCCACCGTGCCGGTTAGCGCCAACATGCAATAGAACAGCGTATCGACCTGCGCCGCATGCGCGGTGGCCGCGACCGGATGCAACTGGAAGTCGCTCATCGCAGCCCCTCCAGGCGATGCCGCCGCCATAGCCAGCCGCCCAACGCCAGCACCGCCAGCAATGCCGCTGCGCGCAGGGCGTTAAACACCACGCCGCTATAGCGCCCGACATGCTGATCAAAGCCCGCGCAAATCAACGCCACTTGCTGCGACAGACTCCACGGCTGCGCCTGACGCGCGGCATGCAAGGCGGCACTCAGCTCAGAGGGAATCGGCCGCACGCCGCAGATAGGCGCTGACCTTGCCTTGCGCGTCGGCCACCACCAGCACCGCCGGGTGGATGTACTGACGCTGCGCCTGATCGTATTGGCTGCTAAAACCGATGGCGCGTTGCAGCGCGGCGATACGCTCGGCCGAGCCGGTAAGCCAGACGCTATCGACCAGCTCCGCGTTAAAACCGGCAAAGTCAGTGGCGCGTTGGCGGGCGTCGGCCGGTGTTTCTTGTGCGTCGATGCTGAACAGCACCAGCCGATAATCCCGGCCGGGCTGCAAGGCCGTGGCACGTAATGACTGCAGCGTGCCGGTAAGCAACGCGCCGCACAGATTGCTACAGCGATACCAGGTGGGCACCAGCAAGATCGGCGCGCCGCCGGCGTAATCAGCCAAGGCGTGCGTACTGCCGTGCTGGTCTTGCCAGGTTTGCGTCAGCGGCAAGGCCGCGCCCAGCTTCTGCTGCAAGCCGGCTTGCGACGCAGGCCCCAGCGTGGTG